>JBDSYO010000491.1:0-5228 GCA_039925625.1 Lapillicoccus sp.
GCCGACGTGGCCGAGCTCGCGGAAGCCCAATGGCATGAGCTGGTCTCGCGCCTCGGCGACCTCGGGGTCCACCCACCCCCCGGCGGCGGGACCCTCCGGGAGTGGCGCCGGCACTACGTGCGGGAGGCCTACCTCCCCGACGACGCCGACGCGGCCCTCGGCCACGTCGTGAGCACCCTCGAGCGCTCGCGGTACGCCCGGCCGGGCGCCGCCGTGGACACCCTGGGTGACGAGATCCGCCTCGTCACCAAGGCCGCGGCGGCCGGACGACCGCTGACCCGCCGGGTCCGCGCCTTCTTCATCCCCACCGACGGGGTGCGCTGGTGGAACCGGTGGAGCGTCGTGGTCGCGGACGCGCCCGGTCGATGGCTCAACGCCGCTCTCGACCGGCTCCCCCGGCCCGGACGGCGGCCTTAGCAGTACTGTCGGCTGCTCCCGGCCTACGGCCGGCCACTGGGACCCCTCGTCGGAAGGCTCACCGTGCCGCGACGCACCGCTCCGCTGCTGCGCTCCACCCTCCTCGGCCTCGTCGCCGCCCTGGCCACGGTCGTGGTCGCCACCCTCGCGGCCGCACCGGCCGGGGCGATCACCAACGGCGGCCCGGACGGCAGCCGGCACCCCAGCACCGGGGGTCTCGTCGCGGCCCAGCCCTACTCCGACGGCACCTGGGTCTACTGCTCCGGGACGCTCATCAGCCCCACCGTCTTCCTCACGGCCGCGCACTGTGCGGAGAGCGACGACCCGCGCGTCCGGGTGACCTTCTCCCCCGCCTACCACTCCGGTGACATCACCTACGCCGGCACGTTCGCAGCCGACCCGCTCTACACGCAGGCGCAGAGCGACCCGCACGACATCGCCGTCGTGGTCCTCGACGCGCCCGTGTCAGGCATCGACCCCGCCCGCCTCCCGGCGGCCGGCTCACTCGGGAACCTGCCCAAGGACCAGATCTTCACCTCGGTCGGCTACGGCGCCCACGCGGTGGTCAAGGCCCAGTCCGCCGGCGGCCACACCTTCCTCTACGACGACGTGCGGATGGTCGCGACGGGGCGGCTCAACGCCACGACGCCCGCCTGGCTGCGGCTCTCGATGAACGCGGCCACCGGCGACGGGGGTACCTGCTACGGCGACTCCGGCGGACCCAACTTCCTCGGCAGCACCACCACCGTCGCCACGACGACCATCACCGGCGACTCCGTATGCCGCGCCACGAACGTCACCTACCGGCTCGACACCGCCGCCGCGCGCGACTTCCTCGGCGGGTACGTCGCCCTCCCCTGAGCTCGCTGACCCACCGGACATCGTGGTCCAGCCCGTCCACGTCGGCATCGACCTCGCCTGGAACGTCAACGCGCGCACCGGGATTGCCGTGGTCGACGCCCACGGAGCACTGCTCTCGTCGACCGCAGTGCGCACCGACGGCGAGATCGACGCGTGGCTGGCTCCGTGGCTTCCGTCGGTCGCGACCGTCGCGGTCGACGCGCCCCTCGTGGTCACCAACCCCACAGGTATGCGTGACGCCGAGCGGGCGGTCACCCGCGCCTACGGGCGGTTCCACGCGGGGTGCCACGCCAGCAACCGGTCCATGGTCTACATGGACCCGCCCCGGGCCTGGGCGCTGGCACACCGGTACGGCTGGGCCGTCGACCCCGGGCACGTCGGGCGGATCGGGGCGCCCGGGTGCGTCGAGGTCTACCCGCACCCCGCGACGGTCAGCCTCTTCGGGCTGGAACGGGTGCTGAAGTACAAGAAGGGTCCGGTGGCCACCCGACGGGTCGCCCTGCTGGAGCTGGTGCACCACCTGGAGACGCTCGAGGTGCTGCGCCTCCCGGGGCACCCTCGCTGGGTGTGGGTGCGAGCGGTCGTCGAGCAGGCCACCCGCCCGGTCCAGCTCGACGCCGTCGAGGACGAGGTCGACGCCGTCCTGTGTGCCCACCTCGCGTGGCTCTGGGACGGCGACCGGGCCTCGCTGCACGTGTACGGCGGCAGCGACGGGGGCTTCATCGTCGCGCCCCCGCCGCCGCCTCGATCACTCGGTCACCCTCATCCGGGTGTCGGCCGGCTGCCGGCTACCAGGTGACCTCGCTCAGGTCGGACAGGTCGGTGTTGTCCGGGCCGGCCGGTGGGTTGCCGAGGCTGATGTTGGGAGACATGATCGACCGCTTGTCGGTCGTGTTGTGCTCGAGGCCGAGGCAGTGCCCCACCTCGTGCTCCAGGGCCGCCCGCAGCGCGTCGGGGTAGGCGACCAGCCACGACTTGACCTGGGCCGTGCAGGACCCGTCCGCCTCGGAGAACGCGCAGCCACCGATGGCGGACATGATCCCGCCCTGCCCGTCGCACGCCGACACCGCGACGAGGTCGACGTGGATGCAGTGCGCACCGCTGCAGTCACCGACCCCCACGGTCGTGGCGGAGCGGGTACGCGACCAGGCGGACGCCGCGACGTCGATCGGCAGGGCCCCGCCCGAGGCGTCCTCGATCCAGGCCTGACGGACGGGGGCCGTGGCCGCCGGGGGCTTGGCCGCCGTGTCGGCCGAGGCGGTCTGGACGCCGGTGGCCACGAGGGCGGTCAGGATGACGACGAGCCAGGCGGTCCGGTGCAGGGCGGTCCGGCGCAGGGCGCGCGCCGCGACACCGCGGACCGGCCGCGCAGGCGGGGGGGAGGTCGGGCTGGGGTCGGTGGAGGGGAAGGTGGAGGGGACCGGGGGATAAGACACGAGAGGCACTCCTCATGGCTGGAGGGCGACGTGCCCGCAGGCACGCTCCGACAGGGGGTGGTTCCGACCGACGAAAGCAATCGGATAAACCACTCATACCGGGGAAATGCCCCCAGCGCCGATCCTTGGTGAGGTCCACACCCAACCGACCGATCACGGGACCATCCGAGGGCCAACGGTGGCCAAAGCCAGTGCTGGACCTGACCATCCGCGACCGCGTCAGCGCCGTAGCACCACGGCGGTCTGCTTACCCGCCAATGTATACAATTGCCTGCGCACTCATCGCTGAGGAAGAAGGCTCGTATGTCGCTGGCGCTCTCCGTGGCCACCCGCTCCGGGCTCTCCGTGGCCGCCGTCGCCGACCTGGCCCGGCGGGCCGAGCATCAGCGACTGGACGCGTTCTACCTCGCCGAGTCGGCCTCCGACGCCTTCGTCCTGGCCCAGGCCGCCCTGGCGGCCACGGTCGACATCGAGGTCGGCACGGCCGTGGCCAACGCGCGGCTGCGCCACCCAGCGGCCGCAGCCATGACGGCGGCCATGCTCGACGACTGGTCGGGCGGCCGCTTCCGCCTGGGCCTGGGCGTCTCCAACGCGCGGTTCAACGAGGGTTGGCTGGGCATGCCGCCGGTCGCCCCGGTCGACTTCATGCGCGACTACCTCGCAGCGGTGCGCGCAGTCCTCGAGCCCAGCGCCTCCGGCACCGGCGCAGCGGCACCGGCCTTCGCCCTCGACCGGCCCCCGGCCCGGCCGGTCTCGCTCGCGCTCGCCGCCCTGCAGCCCCGGATGCTGAGACTGGCAGGCGAGGTCGCCGACAGCGTGCTGCTCTCGCTGACGACTCCGCGCAGCATCGGCGGGGTCCTCGACGAGATCCGGCTCGGGGCCGCGCGACGCGCCGCTGGACGGGACGCGGTGCGGGTCGAGTGTGTCCTCCCTTGCTGCTTCGACGCCGACCTCGCCTCGGCCCGGCGCGCGGGCCGCGATGTCGTCATCGGGTACGCGCGGCATCCGGCCGCCACGCGCCTGTTCGCCGAGCGCGGGTTCGCCGCAGAGCTCGCGTCGGTCGTCGCCGCCCTGGATGCCGGTGATGTCGACGCGGCCCACGCCGTCATCCGCGACGAGATGGTGGACGACTTCGTCCTCGTTGGGGACCCCGCGGCGTGTGCCGACCGGATCGCCTCCTACCTCGCGCGAGGGGTCGACCGGGTGATCCTCTTCCCGCTGCCACATGCCGGAGACTGGGCCGGGGCGGTCAGCGCCGCCATCGACGTATCGCCCACGCTGGCCGCCGGGATCGCGGCGCCTACCGACCTGCCGCCCGGCTGACGCGTCAGCCGACGGGCTTCCTGACGCCGACCTGCTCGTAGAACGACGCGTCGGTCTGGGCCGGGTCGCGGTAGATGACCAGCTCGCAGGCGCCGCCGTCGAGCCCGCTGCAGGCCATCGCCGGCCACGGCGCCCCCCGACGCTCGATGGGCACGAGCGTGTGGGCGATCGCCAGATGTGCCTGGTAGACGGTGATGTCCGGACGCAGGAAGCCGACCCGGTGCCCCGGCGCGACGATTCCGAAGCTCCACGGCGGCGCATACCGGCCAGCCAGGATCTGGCGCCGGCACGACCCGCACGGGTCGAGGGTGAGCACCCAACGGTCGTCGTGCTGGGTCACCGCCACCGCCCCGTGGTGACCGGTGGCCATCTTCTCGGCCCAGGCGCGCACCCGCACGTCGGGGGCGTTCGCGAGGTCACGCTCCATCCGGGGCACCCACAGGAGGTCGGTGGCGTGGCGCAGGCAGTCCTCGAGACCGTCGGGGCCGTAGAGCTCGTTCACGAGGGTCAGCTGAGCCGTCACCACGTCACGCCGGATGACCTCGGCCTGGTTGCAGGCCGCGTTCACTTCGTCCCAGTACGCGGTGAGGCCGGTGCCGTCGCCGACGGCGGCCAGGGTCGTGACCCGCTCACGCACCACCCGACCGTCGCCGCGGAACACGTCCCGCACGACGGCCAGCTGCTCATCGGTGAGCCGCGGCGACTCGCTCGGCGGCCAGAGCTCGTGCACGGCCGCGGCACTCGCGGCGGCGTCGAGACCGTGACGCTCGTGGAGCCAGCCCACGGTCACCACCGACCAGCGCGCGTACAGGTCGGCGATGTCGCGCACCAGGGCGAGCAGCCGGAGGAACTCGCCCGCTACCTCGTCCGGCGGCAGCGACGGAAGGGCCTCGAGCAGCCGCTCGTGCGGACCACGCACGATGCGGGCCAGCTCGTCGGCGGTCAGGTCGGTCATCGACGTCGCCGGACTCTGGCTGTGGGCATGCGGAAAGGATAGTCTCTGCCTCACAGAGAATGTCTCTGTTCAACAGAGCTCTTCCCCGACGCCGAGGACGGTTCGCCTCCCATGGACTCCCCGCACGCCACCCTGCTCGCGGACGTCCGTCGCGGCATGATCCCCGCGCACATCTACAACGACGCCGAGGTCTTCGCACTCGAGAAGGAACGCCTGTTCTCGCGGAGCTGGATGTT
>JBDSYO010000492.1:0-3254 GCA_039925625.1 Lapillicoccus sp.
CGAGCGGGCCAAGGGCCCCATCGCCGAGACCTCGCGCCTGCAGAGCCCGCCCAGCGCCCCGGCCGTGCTCATCGTCGACCGCCCCGGCTGGATGGACGTCAACATCGAGTCGATGCGGGCACTCGTCACCCCGGTCATCGAGAAGGTCACCGCGGGCGTGAACCGGCCGCAGTCGGCCACCGTCACCGCCATCGGCGGCAAGGTCACCGGCGCCGAGACCGGCGCCGTCATGGCCTTCCTCGCGAGCAAGATCCTCGGGCAGTACGACCTGGCCCCCCAGGGCACCCCACGGCTCGTGCTCGTCGCGCCCAACATCGTGCAGACCGAGCGCGAGCTCAAGGTCGACCCCAGCGACTTCCGGCTCTGGGTGGCGATGCACGAGGAGACCCACCGAGTGCAGTTCACCGCCGTGCCGTGGCTGCGCGACCACCTCGTCGAGCGCACCCGTGACCTCACCATCGACGTCGCCCCGACCCCGGCCGAGCTGGCCGGCCGCCTCCAGGAGATCGCCCGCCGGCTGCCCGAGGCGTTCCAGCCCGGCAGCCAGGGCCTCGCCGAGGTGCTGCTCACCCCCGAGCAGCGGGTCAAGGTGGAATCCATCACCGCGGTCATGGCGCTGCTCGAGGGCCACGCCGACGTGATGATGGACGAGGTCGGGCCCCAGGTCATCCCGACGGTGGCGCACATCCGCACCCGATTCACCGAGCGCAGGCATGGCGTGTCCGGCGTCGACCTGATCCTGCGCCGGGTGCTGGGCCTCGAGGCCAAGATGCGGCAGTACTCCGACGGCGCCGGCTTCGTCCGCGGTGTCGTCGACCGTGCGGGGCTCGACGCCTTCAACGCCGTCTGGACGTCGCCGGAGACGCTGCCGACGCCCGCCGAGATTGCCGACCCCGCGGCCTGGGTCCGGCGCGTCCACGGCTCATGAGGTCGTCCTCGTGACCGGTCCGGCCTCGGCCGTCGCCGCGACCCGGCTGGCCGTCCGCGCCGAGCTCGCGCTGCTGCCCGAGGGCAGCGTCGTCCTCGTCGGCTGCAGCGGCGGACCCGACTCGCTCGCCCTGGCCGGCGCCGTCGGGTTCGAGGCGCCCAAGGCCGGCATCAAGGCGGCCGGCCTCGTCGTCGACCACGCCCTCCAGCACGGCTCGAAGGCCGTCGCCGAGCGGGCCGGCGCCCGGTGTCGCGACCTCGGCCTCGACCCCGTCGAGGTGCAGACGGTCCGGGTCGCCCGCCGCGGGGCCGGCCCGGAGGGTGCCGCCCGCTCGGCCCGCTACACCGCCCTGGAGGACACCGCGGAGCGGCTCGGCGCCGCCGCCGTCCTCATCGGGCATACCCGCGACGACCAGGCCGAGCAGGTGCTGCTCGGCCTCGCCCGGGGCTCCGGCTCGCGCTCGCTGTCCGGTATGCCGCGTCGTCGCGGCCTGTTCGTCCGCCCCTTCATCGCGCTCGCCCGGGCCGAGACCGAGGCGGCGTGCGAGGCGTACGGGATCGACCCGTGGCGCGACCCGCACAACGAGGACCCGACGTTCGCCCGCGTGCGCGCCCGCGGGTTCCTCCGGGCCCTGGAGGACGAGCTGGGCCCCGGTATCAGCGCCGCCCTGGCCCGCAGCGCGGAGATGCTGCGCGAGGACGCCGACTACCTCGAGGACCAGGCGCGGGCGCTGCGGCCCACCCTCGGTGCCGCACCCTGGTCGGCGGCCCGCCTGGCGGAGCTGCCCCGGGCCCTGCGTACGCGGGTGTGGCGCCTGCTCGCGGTCGAGGCGGGGTCGGGCGCCGGCCAGCTCACCGCGGCCCACGTGGAGTCGCTCGACGCCCTGCTGACCTCCTGGCACGGCCAGGGTCCGCTCCACCTGCCCGGCCGGGTCAGCGCGAGCCGTTCGGGCGACCAGGTGACCGTCACCGGGATGCACGCGGTCGGATAGCCTGCCCGCGTGGACGCTGCCGACATGGGGACCGACCTGGAGAAGGTCCTGCTCACGGAGGAGCAGATCCTCGCTCGCATCGGTGAGCTCGCCACCGACATCTGGCGTGACTACGAGGGCAAGGACGTGCTCCTCGTCGGGGTGCTGAAGGGCGCCGTGCTCGTCATGGCCGACCTCATGCGCGCCCTGCCGGGCAGCGTGCCGATGGACTGGATGGCCGTCTCGTCGTACGGGTCGGGCACCAAGTCGTCCGGGGTCGTGCGGATCATCAAGGACCTCGACACCGACATCACCGACCGGCACGTGCTCATCGTCGAGGACATCATCGACTCGGGCCTGACCCTGTCGTGGATCCGGTCGAACCTCGAGTCCCGCGGACCCTCCTCCGTGGAGATCTGCGCCCTGCTGCGCAAGCCCGACGTCGCGAAGGTGGAGATCGACGTCAAGTACGTCGGCTTCGACATCCCCAACGAGTTCGTCGTCGGCTACGGCCTGGACTACGCCGAGCAGTACCGCAACCTGCGCGTCGTGGGCACCCTCGACCCCTCCGTGTACGCCTGAACCGCGCCTGGGCCCTGCCTCACGCACCCCGTCCGTCGGGCTGCCCCGGAACACGCGAATGCCTCCGGGCGTTCACCTGCGAGAATGGACGCGTGACGAGGCCGAGGCGGTCCCGCCCTGTCCTTGAGTTCAAGACCTCAGCGAAGCAGGAGGGTCGGGGCCACCAGCCCAGACGTACATGGACGTGAAGCGCATCCTACGAACCCCCATGGTGTGGGTGATCGTGCTCATCGGAGCCTCGATCCTCTTCCTCTCGCTGTCCGACAACAGCGGGTTCACCCGAATCGACACCTCCAAGGCGCTCGAGCTGGTGAACCAGAACAAGGTCGACTCGGCCAAGCTGCTCAACAACGAGCGCATCGAGCTGACCCTCAAGGCCGGTGACGCCTTCTCCGACGGCGACAAGGTCAAGAACGCCACCAAGGTGTACGCGTACTACGTCGACGCCCGCGGTACGAACGTCGTGGCCGCGCTCGACGCGCACGTGCCCCCCAACGGCTACACCGACCAGATCGACGACCCCAGCTGGCTCGGGTCGATGCTCGTCAGCCTGATCCCCATCGTCATCGTGCTCGGCCTGTTCTGGTTCCTCATGGGCCAGATGCAGGGCGGCGGCTCGCGGGTCATGCAGTTCGGCAAGTCGCGGGCCAAGCTCGCGTCCAAGGACACCCCCAAGGTGACCTTCGCCGACGTCGCGGGCTGCGACGAGGCGGTCGAGGAGCTGCACGAGATCAAAGAGTTCCTCCAGGAGCCGGCCAAGTTCCTCGCCGTGGG
>JBDSYO010000493.1:0-3378 GCA_039925625.1 Lapillicoccus sp.
GAAGCCGGCCTCCAGGGCACGGCGCACCGGGGAGCCAGCAGCACCGCGTCGAACCCGAGCGCGGCCCCGCTGCGGAAGATCGCGCCGACGTTGGTGTGGTCGACGACGTCCTCGAGGACGAGCACCCGGCGGGACTTCGCCACGACGTCGCCGACGGACGGCAGAGCCGGACGCCCCATCGCCGCCAGCGCGCCACGATGCAGGTGGAACCCCGTCAGCGCCTCGAGCACCTCGGGCTCACCGACCAGCACCGGGACGCCGTCGGCCTCGGCTGCCGCGACGACGTCGGCGAGCTCCACCAGCCACCGCCGCGCCATGAGCAGCGAGCGGGGGCGGTGGCCGGCCGCGAGCGCCCGGCGGATGACCTTCTCCGACTCGGCGATGTAGACGCCGCGCTCAGGCTCGGCTCGCCGCCGCAGGGCGACGTCGGTGAGCGCGACGTAGTCGGCGAGGGCCGCTCCTACCGAGCCGACCGGCACACCGGAGCGCGCGTGCGCCACGTCGGCGGCGGTGACCTCGGTTGCCATGAGCCTGCGGGGTCAGGGGAAGGCGATGAGCTTGACGATGGCGACCAGGCCGATGAGGACGATGAGCCCGCGCAAGGCCCCCGGGCGGATGCGCTGACCGATCCGCGCACCCACGAGCCCGCCGAGGAACGACCCCACCGCGATGAGCAGCACGACGACCCAGTCGATCGACCCGCGAGCGAAGATCACGAACATCACGGCCGCGACCCCGTTGACGACGGCGCTGAGGACGTTCTTGTACGCGTTGAGCCGCTGCAGCGGTTCGGAGCTCAGAGCGCTGAACAGGCCCATGAGCAGGACGCCCTGGGCCGCGCCGAAGTAGCCGCCGTAGGCCCCGGCGACAAGGGTGCCGGTGCCGAGCGCCCAGGTGTGCCAGCGGGGGGCGACCTCGTCGCCGCGACGCTCCGCGGCCCGCCGTTGCAGGCCCGGCCCCACGAGGACGAGCACGAGGGCGATGACGATGAGCACCGGGACGATGGCCTTGAACGCCTCGGGGGGCAGGACGAGCAGCAGTCCCGCCCCGACGACCGAGCCCAGGAACGACAGGGGGGCCAGCCGGCGCAGGGCGCGCGAGCGGCCGGCCAGCTCGTGCCGGTAGCCGTAGCTGCCGCTGACGCCGCCGGGCACGAGGCCGATGTTGTTGCTGACGTTGGCCGTCAGCGGGGGGTAGCCCAGGACGAGCAGGGTGGGGAACGTGATGAGCGACCCCGACCCGACGATGGTGTTGATCGTGCCGGCTGCGAACCCCGCCGCGAGGATGGCGACGAGGTGGAGCGCGGACATCCGGTCACCCTATGCCGGGTGACCGGATGCCTCGCGAGCGCGTCCGTCAGCGCGGAGGCAGAGCCCCGTCGACCGGCGGAACCGGCGGCACCGACGCGACCGGCGGGACTGACGCAACCGGCGGGACCGACGCGACCGGCGGGACCGGCGCGGCCGGGGCGGCCGGGGGTGGGAACGCCGGCTGCGTCCGCCGGGGCGGGGTGGCGTGGTCAGTGGCCTCCGCACTGGCCTGACCCGCCTGGCCGCGCGCCTCGGCGAGCGCCTGTGCGGGGTCCTGCAGCGAGGTGTCGGCGAACGCGTCGTCCTCGGGGCCGGGGTCGACCCAGGCGTCGTCCTCGTCGTCGATCCTCGCCTGGTTGCCACCGAGCGCGCCGCTGATACCGCGCAGGGCGTCGGTGACCTCGCTGGGGATGATCCACATCTTGTTGGAGTCGCCCCGCGCCAGCTGCGGGAGCACCTGGAGGTACTGGTACGCCAGCAGCCGCTGGGTGGGCTTGCCGCGGTGGATGGCGCCGAAGACCTGCTGGATGGCGCGGGCCTGGCCCTGGGCCTCGAGGATGCGGGCCTGCGCCGAGCCCTCGGCCCGCAGGATGGACGACTGCTTCTCGCCCTCGGCGGCCAGGATGGCCGACTGCTTGACGCCCTCGGCGTTGAGGATGGCGGCGCGGCGGTCACGCTCGGCGCGCATCTGCTTCGCCATCGAGTCCTGGATGGAGTGCGGCGGGTCGATGGCCTTCAGCTCCACGCGGTTGACGCGGATGCCCCACCGCCCGGTCTCCTGGTCGAGGACGCCGCGCAGCTGCGCGTTGATCTGGTCGCGGGAGGTGAGGGCCTGCTCGAGGTCGAGGGAGCCGATGACGTTGCGCAGCGTCGTCACGGTGAGCTGCTCGATGCCCTGGATGAAGTTCGCGATCTCGTAGACCGCCGACTTGGCCTCGGTCACCGTGTAGTAGATGACGGTGTCGATGCTGACGACGAGGTTGTCGGAGGTGATCACCGGCTGCGGCGGGAAGGTGACGACCTGCTCGCGCAGGTCGATGTTGGCCCGCACCTTGTCGACGAACGGCACGAGGAAGTGCATACCGTCGTCGAGCGTGCGGCTGTAGCTGCCGAGCCGTTCGATGACCTGGGCCGTCTGCTGGGGGACGATCCGCACCGTGCGGATCACCACGACCAGCGCGAAGATCACGAGCAGGACGACGACCACGAGGGTGACAGCGCTGCCGCCCATGGGAACTCTCTTTCCTGCCGGCCCCCGAGGTGTGCCGCGAAGGCTGGCTCTTGTCGATGCGGTCCGAGCCGGTGCGGCCCGGTCGTTCTGGTCTGACGTGCGGGTGAGGTGGTCGGCTCCCTAGGGCCGGGAGTCGCGCGGGGAAGGGCGGGTCACGGCGCGTCCACGGGGTGGACCCGGGTCACGACCGCGGTCGCCCCGTCGATCCGCAGGACACGCACCTCGTCGCCGGGTTGTACGGGCACGGCATCGGTGGTGGTCGCCGACCAGGTCTCGCCTCCGAGCTTGACCCGGCCCCCGTGCGGGGTGACGGTCTCGAGGACGAGCGCCGAGCGGCCGATGTAGCCGGCCGTGCCCATGACCACGCCCTCGGGCCGCGTGGCGAACCGGCGCTTGGCCCAGGGTCGTCCGACGCCCAGCAGGACGCCCGAGACGGCGACCGCCGCGACGACCTGCACGACGACGGGAGCACCGACCGCGGCCGCAGCGGATCCGCCGAGTGCGCCACCCGCGAGCATGAGGAAGACGAAGTCGACCGTGGCCGCCTCGATCGCCGCGAACGCCAGGGCCACCCCGACCCACGCCAGCCATCCGTAGTTGTCGAACACCGCCCGCCTCCTCCCCTCGTGAGGGGACACCGGATGCCGGTTGCACCCCTCACCCGGTACGACGTGTCGGCCTCCACAGTAGTTCCGTTGGGGGGCCACCGTAGTTCCGTTGGGGGGCCCTACAGCCGGGAACGTCAGGCGGACTCCGCGGCCGCGGCCCGGGCCGACCAGCGGGCGCCGTGCCGTTCGACGACGAGGGGCAGACCGAAGGCCGCCGACAGGTTCTCGG
>JBDSYO010000494.1:0-7349 GCA_039925625.1 Lapillicoccus sp.
GTGCTGCGGTGCAAGGGGGCCGACGTCGTCGGGGTGGAGGACGACCTCATGGTCGCCGAGGCGCCGGACGACCTCGTCATCGTCGGGGACGGCGCCCTCATGGCGGCGCTCACCCGCAGCCGCGGCAGCCAGATGCGCGACATCGTCGCGACCATCCAGCGCCACCAGGACGAAGCGATCCGAGCGAGCGCGCGCGGGGTCACCGAGATCACCGGAGGTCCTGGCACCGGCAAGACGGTCGTCGCTCTGCACCGCGCGGCATACCTGCTCTACTCCGACCGGCGCCGCTACGAGTCCGGCGGCATCCTCGTGGTCGGCCCGTCGGCGGCCTACACGTCCTACATCGAGCGCGTCCTGCCGTCCCTCGGTGAGGAGACCGTCACCCTGCGCTCGCTCGGCGACGTCGTCGACGTCGTGAGTACCGAGCGCCTCGACCCCCCTGCCGCCGCCGCGATCAAGGGCTCCCTGCGCATCCGGTCGGTGCTCTCGCGAGCGGCCCACGACGCCGTGCCGGACGCTCCCGAGGAGTTCCGGGCGTTCGTGGCGGGAGAGGCGGTGCGGCTCGACCGGCGCGCCCTGGATCAAGTGCGGTCCCGC
Source organism: Lapillicoccus sp. (assembly GCA_039925625.1). GTDB lineage: Bacteria > Actinomycetota > Actinomycetes > Actinomycetales > Dermatophilaceae > Lapillicoccus. The sequence continues at coordinate 598 of JBDSYO010000494.1, forward strand.
GTGCTGCGCCAGCACCAACGCAACACCGGCCGCGCCGCCGCCCTCCAGCTGCTCGCCGACGCCGCCTACCGGCAGAGCGGCCACACCGACCGGGAGGAGTTCCTCGGCCGGTTCGAGGACCACCTCGAGGTCGACGCGTTCATGGCCGGCTGGTGGCCGCAGGTCGACCCCCGCGAGGTCGTGCTCTGGCTGGCCGACGAGGAACGACTGCGCCGGTATGCCCGGGGCGTGCTCGACGCCGAGGAGACGCAGATGCTCCTCGACGCCATGCGCACCACCCTGAGCACCGGCACCTGGTCGGTGGCCGACGCCGCGCTGGTCGACGACGTGGCCGCGCGGGTCGGAGCAGTGCAGGAGGAGCCCAAGGAGGAGCGCGGGTTCTACGAGATCGAGGAGCTCGACGACGTCGAGGCGCACGGCGTGGCCCAGGTGCAGCAGCCGTCCGCCCGCCCCGACCTGGTCGAGCCGGCCTACGTCCTCACCCCGGCCACCGCCCGCGAGCGCCTCCTCGTCGGTCGCCCCGGCCGACCTGAGGAGTATGCGCACGTGCTCGTCGACGAGGCGCAGGACCTCTCCCCCATGCAGTGGCGGATGCTCGGCCGCCGGGGCCGGTACGCCTCGTGGACCGTTGTCGGGGATGCCGCCCAGAGCTCGTGGCCCGACGCCGCCGAGTCGGCGGTCGCCCGCGACGAGGCCTTCGGCACGCAGCCGCGCCGGCTGTTCCACATGGACACCAACTACCGCAACGCCCGCGAGATCTTCGACTACGCCGCCGCAGTCGTGCGGGCCAGCGTGCCCGACGCCGACATCCCCCAGGCGGTGCGGGAGACGGGGGTCGAGCCGGTGGACGGGCAGCTGGCCCCCTCGGTCGCCGACTCCGTGACGGCCGCCGTCGACCGACTGCTCGACGAGGTCGAGGGCTCCGTCGCCGTCATCACCCCGCGCGTCCACGCCGCCGCCCTGGCCTCGGTTAACGGCGCCGGCGGCGGACGGGTCGTCGTCACCGACCCGATGGCCACCAAGGGTCTCGAGTACGACGCGACCGTCGTCGTCGACCCCGACGCGATCGTGGCCGAGTCGCCGGGCGGGGTACGGGTGCTCTACGTAGCCATGACCCGGGCCGCCCACCGGATGACCGTCCTGCGCTGACGCCGACGCGTCCGGGCTCGTGTGGGCGCGTGTGGGTCTGCTTGAAGTTGCGAGCGCGCCCCCGTCTGTCAGGGTGTGCAGATGTCCTCACAGACCGAGCTGCGCCGGATCACGACCGACATCCCGGCCCGGACGGACCGGCTGCCCTGGGTGCGCTGGCACTGGCTGATCGTCGTCGGGCTGGGCACGGTCTGGATCCTGGACGGCCTCGAGGTCACCATCGTCGGGTCGCTGTCGGACGTCCTCAAGACCACCGACCACGGACTGGGGCTCTCCAGCTCGCAGATCGGTCTGGCCGGCGCCATCTACGTCGCGGGCTCGTGTCTGGGTGCCCTCGGCTTCGGGCAGCTCACCGACCGGTTCGGTCGCAAGAGGCTGTTCATGATCACCTTGGGCATCTACCTGCTCGGCACCGTCCTCACCGCCTTCTCGATGAACCCGATCTGGTACTTCGCCTGCCGGTTCATCACCGGCGCGGGCATCGGTGGGGAGTACGCGGCGATCAACTCGGCCATCGACGAGCTGATCCCCTCGAAGTACCGCGGCCGGGTCGACATCGCCATCAACGGGTCGTTCTGGGTCGGTGCCGCGGCCGGCGCGATGATCACGGTCCCGCTGACGAACGGCACCGTCGACCCCTCATACGGGTGGCGCGGTGCCTTCGCCCTGGGAGCCATCCTCGCCCTCGTCGTACTGCTCGTGCGCCGCAACGTGCCCGAGAGCCCGCGGTGGCTGTTCATCCACGGTCGGGAGAAGGAGAGCGAGCAGATCGTCACGGAGATCGAGAAGACCGTGGAGGACGAGAGCGGTGAGCGGCTGCCGGCTCCCGAGGAGTCGATCACGGTGCGCCAGCGGCACACCATCGGCCTGCCCCTCATCGCCAAGACCGTGTTCATGACCTACCCGCGGCGGGCGATCCTGTGCTTCGCGCTCTTCGTCGGGCAGGCGTTCCTCTACAACGCCTTCTTCTTCACCTTCGGCGACGCGCTCGGTACGTTCTTCGGCGTCAAGTCGGTCGGCTGGTACATCGCCGCCTTCGCGGTGAGCAACTTCCTCGGCGCGCTGCTGCTGTCCCGGCTGTTCGACTCCATCGGCCGGGTGCGCATGATCGCCGCGACCTACATCATCTCGGGGGCGCTGCTCGGCGTCGCCGGCTTCTACCTGCACTCCTTCACCGCGGTCACGTTGACCCTGGCCGGGATGGTCGTGTTCTTCTTCGCGTCGGCCGGCGCCAGTGCGGCCTACCTCACCGCGAGCGAGGTCTTCCCGATGGAGACCCGGGCGTTGTGCATCGCCTTCTTCTACGCGATCGGGACCGCCACCGGGGGCATCGCCGGCCCCCTCTACTTCGGGGGTCTGATCGACGCGGCCAAGAACAGCAAGGACATCACCGGCCTCGCCCCCGGCTACTACGTCGGTGCCGGACTCATGCTGGCGGCCGGCATCATCGCCATCTTCCTCGGGGTCCACGCCGAGCAGAAGTCCCTCGAGTCGATCGCCAAGCCCCTCACTGCGGAGGACGACGACGCCCCCGAGCCCGGTCAGGAGAAGTCCGCCGCTCACGCGTGACTTGCGACCTCGTTAGCGGCCGCGCTCGTCGTCGGGACCAGTCGCCAGCAGGTCGTGCCCGGGTCGCGGTAGGTCTCCGGGGTGCCACTCTGGGGATAGACCTCGACCACGTCGTCGTCGACCCACACCTCCGACCCCGCATCCACGGCGATGGTGGTAGCCAGTCCGGTCAGTCGCACCGGAGCGTCGACCCGCAAGTATGCCTGCGCCGGCACCTGGGCCTCATTGCCCGAGAGGGCGATCGGGTCGCCGACGAGTCTGCGCACAGCAGGGTCGAGATCGCTGACCAGCCGGTCACCGTCGAGGCGCAGGCGCCGGGGCAGGGTCAGGCAGCCCGCCACCGCGTCCGGCGCGGGCGCGTCGACGGGGTCGTCCTCGCGAGCCCAGCCCAGCAGCAGAGGGCCGCCGCCGGGGGCGTCGCTCAGAACCTGCGGCGCGTAGCAGACCGTGCCGGCGTCAACGACGCCCGCACCGCGGGCCACGAACCGCGGACGTCCACCGTCGTCTACGAGCGAGCCCACCGCATACACCGCACGGTCGAGGGTGCCGGCCTTCCAGAGTGAGACCACGAGCACCCAGGACCCATCGACCTCCACGAGCTGGGGGCACTCCCAGATGTCGGCATCGCCGAGGGCCCGCAGCACCGGGTCGCTCGGCGTGAGCCAGACCTGCTCGAAGCGCCACGTGTCGAGGTCGTCGCAGGACCACAACAGCAGTGCCGGGCCGTCGGCCAGCCCGGCCCCCAGCAGCGCCCAGCGCCGACCGGACCACGAGAAGACGAACGGGTCCCGCATCTCGGTGATCCCGAGGCCTTCCGGCTCGCGGCCGGCCACCAGCGGTGCGGACCAGTCATCGAGGGGGGCGTCCGCGGCATACCGCACGCAGATAGTCGACCCGGTGGGGCCGGTCTCGATCCCGGTGTAGGCCGCGGCGACCCGGTCGCCGACGACGACCGACACGCCGCTCCAGCAGCCGCCGCGGTCGGGGCCGCAGGGCTGCGGGCGGAAGGCGACCGGGTGCTCGAGCCAGGTGACGAGGTCGACACTGCTCACGTGACCCCAGGCGATGTTGCCGTGCCGGGCCTCGTCGGGGTTGTGCTGGAAGAAGACGTGCCACCGACCGGCGTGGTGGACCATCCCGTTCGGGTCGTTGAGCCAGCCCCGCCGGGGGGCGACGTGGTAGCGGGTCATGCCGGTCGGCCGCCTCCGCGCACCGGTCGCATGTCGTGGCGCTCGATGATCGCGTCGCGTCCCGGCCCGACCCCGATGGCGGAGACGCGGGCGCCGACGAGCTCCTCGACCCGCTCGACGTAGCGCCGCGCGTTGGCCGGCAGGTCGGCGAAGGTGCGGCACGCCGAGATGTCCTCCCACCAGCCGGGCAGCTCCTCGTAGACGGGGACGGCGTGGTGGAAGTCGCTCTGGCCCACGGGCATCTCGTCGAAGCGCTCGCCGTCGACGTCGTAGGCCACGCAGATCGGCACCGTGTCGAGCCCCGTGAGGACATCGAGCTTGGTGATGACGAAGTCGGTGACCCCGTTGATCCGCGTGGCGTAGCGGCCGATGACGGTGTCGAGCCAGCCGCACCGGCGCGGACGACCGGTCGTCGTGCCGAACTCGGCGCCGACCTTGCGCAGGAACTCACCGTTCGCGTCGTGGAGCTCGGTGGGGAACGGGCCCTCCCCCACGCGCGTCGTGTAGGCCTTGAGGATGGCGATGACCTGGTCGATGCGGGTCGGCGGGATACCGGAGCCGGTGCAGGCACCGCCGGCGGTCGCGTTGGACGAGGTGACGAACGGGTAGGTGCCGAAGTCGACGTCGAGCAGCGTGGCCTGGCCGGCCTCGAGCAGCACGGTCTCGCCGCGGTCGAGGGCCTGCTGCAGGAGGAGCGAGGTGTCGCAGACCATGGGCCGCAGGCGCTCGACGTAGGACAGCAGCTCGCCGACGACGTCGTCGGCCGAGACCGCGCGCCGGTTGTAGATCTTGGCCAGCACCTGGTTCTTGACGTCGAGGGCGGCCTCGACCTTCTGGCGCAGGATGTTCTCGTCGAACAGGTCCTGGATGCGGATCCCGGTGCGCGACATCTTGTCGGCGTAGGTCGGGCCGATGCCGCGGCCGGTGGTGCCGATGCGCCGCGACCCGAGGAAGCGCTCGGTGACCTTGTCGAGGGTGCGGTTGTACGGCGTGATGACGTGGGCGCTGGCGCTGACGACGAGCTTCGACGGGTCGACCCCGCGGGCCGTCAGGCCGTCGATCTCGTGGAACAGCACGCCGAGGTCGACGACGACGCCGTTGCCGATGACCGGGGTGCAGGTCGGGGTGAGGATGCCGCTCGGCAGCAGGTGCAACGCATACTTCTGCGCGCTCTCGCCCTCACCGATGACGATGGTGTGGCCGGCGTTGTTGCCACCGTTGAACTTCACCACGTAGTCGCAGCTGTCACCGAGCAGGTCGGTGGCCTTGCCCTTGCCTTCGTCGCCCCACTGGGCCCCTACCAACACGACGGCCGGCATCGGTCGTCACCTCCTGGGCTGCGTCCTGCTCGACATCGGGTGGCTGGGCGGCGCCAGGCTATCCGCTGCGCTCGGGGCCGCCCAACTGGCGGCCCGCCCCGGCCCGCGTCGGCGGCGGGAGGGCGGTGGGCTCGTCCTCCAGGGGCAGCCGTCCGGCGCGGACCGCCTCGGCGCCCAGCTGGAACCGGGTGCGGGCCCCCAGGTCGACCATCAGGCGCGCGACCCGGCGGCGTACGGTGCGCAGGCTCCAGCCGAGGTAGCGCGCGATGGCCTCGTCCTTGAGGCCGCGGGAGAGCAGCGACAGCAGGTGCTCGTCCTCCCCCGCGTCGGTGCGGCCCGACACGACCGGGGACGCCTGGTCCCACATCCGGTCGAACAGGGCGATGAACACCTGGACGAGCATGGGGTCGCGGACCACGACGTAGTCGGCGGTCGCGTCACCCCACACGCCTGGGGCAACCACGGCCCGCTCGCCGTAGACGGCGAACTCGCTCGGCACGCCCTGCAGCACGCGTTGCCGCTCCCCGACCTCGGCCCACTCGGCGACCCACTGCCGACCCTGGGCCGAGTGCAGCACCCGGTCGTCGTAGATCGTGCGCTGCTCGAGCCCGCCCCGGATCGCCGCCTGCGTGTTGGCCACGAGGTCGGGGGCGACGCCCGACCCGACGTCGGCGGTCGTGGCCGCGTTGCGCACGGGTCCGACGGTCTCCTCGTTGAGGCTCCGCAGGAGCGTGGGGGCCAGCTCGACCGTGATGGGGGCGATGGCCGGGACGTCGCGGGGTACGTCGAGGTCGTGCAGCCGGGCGAGGGCGTTGCGCAGGGTGGCGAGGTCGGTGCGGCGCTCGCGCTGCCTGGCCTCGTCCACCTCGAGCAGCCGGGCGATGGTGTCGCGGGGGTCCTCGTCGATGAGGTCGGTGTGGAGGGGCTCGTCGACCATTGTGGCATCTTAGGGTCATTGGCAGCGTCTGACCATCTCGGTGGTCAACCGTCATGGTTGGATGACAACGGTCGCTTGGCGCCTTCTGGGGATGACGCCGATCGCCCACGCGGACGGCTTCGGCTGGCTCCGCTGCCCACAAGGGGGGCAGGTGCCGGGGAATGGACACATCGGGGGCCCATTCCCCGGTTATCCCTGCGCTCCGCCGACCGGTGGCCGTAGGCCCACCCGGCCGTCGCATACCCGGTCGGATACCCGCTGGCGTCGTCATAACGACCAGAACGGGTATCCCACTGGGTATCCGAGGTATACGCGTGTCGTTGGAGCGGCAGCTGCCGCGACATGACACGCGACATCACCACCAGGGGCGTGAGGTATGCGCGAACGCGGGGGTCGGCGCGGGGTATGACGCCGGGCCACTGCAGACCCGTCGGGTCAGAGGCCGAGCGCCTCCGCGCCCTCGCGGGAGGAGTCGCGCAGGAACGTCGCCGTGCGCTCCTCCTCGTCGCGCTCACCGATGAGGCGAGCGGCCCGGTGGAGCGCTCCGAGCGCTCGGAGGAACCCCTGGTTGGGCACGTGGGACCACGG
>JBDSYO010000495.1:0-4277 GCA_039925625.1 Lapillicoccus sp.
GTCGACCTCGCCGAAGCCGGCATACGACAGGGCCCGGGTCAGCTGCCCGGACCCGACAGCCTCTGCGGCCGGGGTGCTCGCCAGCGCCGCGACGAAGGTCTCGCGCACCTGCCCCGCCACCGGGGCCGAGAGGGTCCCACCCGCCTCCTGGGCGACCTCCGCCGTCGCTCGCACCAGCTCGTCGACGAGGGTCGTGCGCTGCCGGCCGAGGGACTTCAGGGCCGGCCCGTCCATGGCGTTCTGGGCCTCGTGCAGCGCCGTCGCCAGCTCGAGGAGCCGCTCGACCTCCTCCTGCCGCTGCCGAACCAGCTGGTTGACCGCCCACGCGGCGGCGGTCGGCTTGCGCACCGAGGCAATGGCCTTGGCCAGCCCCGTGTCCCGGTCCGCCTTGGCGGCGGCCACCAGCCGGCCGCGAGCCTCGAGGAAGGCGTCAGGAGCCAGGCCGTAGAGCTCGGTCACCGCCTCGTCGAGGTCCATCAGACGACGATCCCACGGCCGCGGCCCGCCGGGCGTCGCGCGGGCCCGGCCGTCACGCGCGGACGGCGTGCAGCAGCACGACCTGGTCGGGGAAGACGATCGGCGGGGCGACACCCACCTCGGCAAGGGTGGCGCCGGTGAAGACGCCTCCCGGGAAGTCCGGCCCGGCGCCCCACCAGCGCGCCGGCTGCAGCCCTCCGGGTGGGGTCCCGACCACGACGGGCCGCACGCGGTAGGAGGCGTCACGGTCGAGGTCCCGGAATCGCAGCCGCGGGCCGGGCGACGCCGAGACACTGCCGACGACGGCCATCGCCACGAGCGCCTCGGACCGGTCGGGTGCCACGACGCCGTGCATGAAGACGTTGTCGTCGAACCCGTCCATCCGCACGATCTCCCCGCCGAGCAGCAGCGCCCGGTGGTCCTTGAAGAACGCGACCCAGGCGCCCAGGTCCTGGAGCTCGTCGGGGGAGGCCTTGGCGAGGTCCCACTCGATCCCCAGGTGGCCGAAGACCGCCGTCGCGGCTCGGAACGAGAGGTCGTGGACGCGCCCGGTCGTGTGCGAGCGACCCGACGCGATGTGCGATCCCAGGAACTCCGGGGGCACGAGCTGCGAGGTCCACCGCATCATGTGCTGGCGCTCCAAAGGGTCGATGCAGTCCGAGACCCACACCCGGTCGGCCCGCTCCAGCACCCCCAGGTCGACCCGGGCGCCACCGGACGAGCAGGACTCGATCTCGAGGCCGGGGTGGGCCGCCTTGAGCTCGTCGACGAGGCGGTAGAACGCCAGCGTCTGCTCGTGCACGGCCGGCCGGCCGCCGTCGGTCTGGTTGCCGGCGTCGACGAGGTCGCGGTTGTGGTCCCACTTGATGTAGCCGATGTCGTAGGCGTCGAGCACCGCGAGCATCTGGCCCTTGATGTGCTCGTAGGCACCGGGCACGGCGAGGTCGAGCACCTGCTGGGAGCGCGACTCGACCGGCCAGTCGGCGCGGGCCGACATCACCCACTCCGGATGGGCGCGGGCCACGTCGCTGTCGGCGTTGACCATCTCCGGCTCGAACCACAGCCCGAACTGCATGCCCAGGGCCCGCACCCGGTCGACGAGCACATGCATACCCTCCGGCCACACGTCCGTCGAGACCACCCAGTCGCCGAGCCCGCTGTGGTCGTCGCGCCGGCTGCCGAACCAGCCGTCGTCGAGGACGAACCGCTCCACCCCGAGGGCCGCCGCGCGCTCGGCGAGGTCGATGAGGCGGTCGGCGTCGTGGTCGAAGTAGACGGCCTCCCAGACGTTGATGGTCACCGGGCGGTCGGCGGGCAGGCGTCCGGCGGGTCGCTCCCGAAGGTGCCGGTGGAAGCGGCGGGCGACCTCGTCGAGCCCCACCCCGTATGCGCCGTAGAGCCAGGGGGTGTCGTAGGCCTCGCCCTCGGCCAGGACCACCTCGCCGGGCAGCAGCAGCTCGCCGCCGCCGAGGACCCGTTCGCCGCTGAACAGGCGCTCGGCGTAGTGCGTGTGGTTGCCGCTCCACGCCGTGTGCACGGCATACACCTGCCCGGCGGCGAAGCCGAACCCCGGCGTGCCCGCGTGCAGCACGTAGGCCGCGTCGGCGCCGGTGCGGCCCTTGCGCCCCTCGCGTAGGTGGGTCCCGACGGTGAAGGCGTGCCGCTGCGGCACGCGCTCACGACCCCACCGGCCGGCGAAGTCGAGGATCTCGCCCGCCTCCGCCGGCACGGGGTAGGCCAGGACGAGGTCGGTCAGCCCGTAGGGCGTGGCGTCGGTGTTGGTCAGGCGCGCGCGGGAGCGGACGAGCCCGGTGGGCAGCAGCTCGACGGTGAGCACGAGCGTGAGCCCCGCCTCCTCGTCCTGCGCGTCGACGACGAGGACTCCGGCGCCACCGGAGGCGAAGCCGGAGACCCGGGCCCCGTCCAGGCTCACGGCCGTGACGGTGAAGCGCGGCGACCAGCTCCGGCCGCCGCGCGAGCCGGACAGCCCGGGGCGGCCGGTCCAGCCCGTGTGCTGCTCCGGCAGCAGGGCCACCCGCACCGGCACGTCGACGGTGTTGGGTCCGACCAGCTGCTGCTGGGCGACGACGAGGTCGCCGGCCAGGTCGGCGTCGAGCGGGCCGAGGGCCGCCCCCCAGTGGGCGATGTCGGGGAGTCGGCCGTCGGGCACGGAGACGACGATGCCGACTCCGGCGGCCTCGAGCTGGACGATGACGGAGGCCGAGGTCGATGCCATGCGCTCATCCAAGCGCACCCCGCCGTGGGGGTCGGGTCAGGCCCGGCCGGCCACCCGCTGGGCCTTCGTGCGCACACTCGGGGCCAGTGACGTCCCGCTGTCGAGCAGCTGCTGCATCTCCGCCGGGCTTGCGGTCTGCCTGGCCAGCGTCCCGATGGTCACGGGATGCTCTGGCCGCAGCAGGGTGCGGACGGGTGCCCCGGCTGCCACGTCCCCCTCCTCCACGACGCGGCACATCGCCCCCGTCCGGCCCGACTCCAGGAAGTCCAGATGGAAGCCCGGCTGCTCCATCCGCAGGGCGAGGTTCTCGCACGGGGTGCGGATCCGGCGCACCTCGAGCACGAGGTCGACCCCGAGGCGCCACTGCTCCCCGAACCGGGCACCGGTCACGTCGAGACCACGGGTGCGGACGTTCTCCCCGAAGAGCCCCGGGGGGATCTCCCGGCCCAACCGCTCGGCCCACCAGGCGGCGTCCTCGTCGGCGTAGACGTAGACCGCCCGGTCCCGCCCCCCGTGGTGCTGGTCGACCTGGTCGTCGCCGTCGAGCCCGAGCGGGCCGACGTGGACCGGACCGTCGACGGGGCGCTTGTCGATCGCGGTGCGGTGGTAGAAGCCGTCGCGCAGCGCGTGGACGACGTTGACCGAGGTCACGACGGGCGAGGAGGCCGAGGAGCTCATCCGTCCAGCGTGTCACCGTGCGGGGCGATGGGAAAGGACCCCGTGCTCTAGGCTCCCGCTGTGACCGACTCACACGCCGAGGTACGCCCTCTGGCGGTGGCGGTCATCGGCGCGTCGGGCCGGATGGGCTCGCAGGTCTGCTCGGCCGTGAGGGCGGCCGCGGACCTTCGCCTGGTCGGCAGCTACGACCTGGACGACGACCTCGGGGATCTCGGGGGAGCCGACGTCGTCGTGGAGTTCTCCGTGCCCGACGCGTCGCCCTCGAACGTTGCCGCCTGCGTGGCCCAAGGGGTCCACGTCGTCGTCGGCACCACCGGCTGGGACGACGCCCGGCTCGCCGACCTGCACGCGCAGATCGGCGAGGCCCCGCCGTCACGGTCGGGATCCGGGGTCGGCGTCCTCGTGGCCCCCAACTTCGCCATCGGCGCGATCCTCATGATGGGGTTCGCCGCGCAGGCGGCCCGGTTCTACGAGTCGGTCGAGGTCATCGAGCTGCACCACCCCGACAAGGTCGACGCGCCCTCGGGGACCGCGGCCCGCACCGCCCGCCTCGTCGCCGCGGCGCGGGCGGACGCCGGCCTCGGGATGGTGCCCGACGCGACCCGACACGACCCGGACGGCGCGCGCGGGGCGCGGGTCGACGGGGTGCCCGTCCACGCCGTGCGCCTCCGCGGCCTCGTCGCGCACCAGGAGGTCCTGCTCGGCAACGCGGGAGAGATGCTCACCATCCGCCACGACTCGTTCGACCGCACCTCGTTCATGCCGGGCGTGCTCGAGGGCGTGCGTCGGGTCGCCGACCACCCGGGCGTGACTGTGGGTCTCGAGCACTACCTCGGGATCTGACGTGGTGGACTCAGCCGGGGCCCCGGAGCGCACCAAACAGCTG
>JBDSYO010000496.1:0-4760 GCA_039925625.1 Lapillicoccus sp.
CATCACGGCCGACGGAGCGAGACCGCTCACCAGCTATCCCAAGGCGCTCGACGACATCGTCATCGCCGCCTGACCGTCACCTCGACGTCCCAGCCCCTCGAAACCCCTTCATTCGCACACCAGGAGCAACCGTGTTCGTCACCATCAACGGCAACCGCCTCAACGTCGAGGTCAGAGGCCCCGAGAACGGCACCCTGCTCATCGCGCACCACGGCGCCCCCGGCCTCGGCACGCTGACCGAGCCGAGGAACACCTTCGGCCCGCTCAGCGACACCTACCGGGTCGTCGTCTTCGACGCCCGCGGCTCCGGACAGAGCGAGGGGAACGGCCCGTTCACCCACGAGCAGTGGGCGGACGACGTGGAGGGCCTGCGTGAGTGGGTGGGCGCGGAGCGGTTCATCATGGCCGGCGGCTCCTACGGCGGCTTCATCAGCATGGAGTACGCGATCCGCCACCCCGAGCGGCTCATCGCCATGGTGCTGCGCGACACCTCCGCCGACCACGCGAACGAGGCGATGGCCCGGGCCAACGCCCTGACCAGCGCCCGGGTCGAACTCGACATGGGGCGGTTCGAGCGGATCATGGACGGCCGCACCCGCGATGACGACGACCTGCGCGCCTGCTGGGCCGAGATCCTCCCGCTCTACGACCACGTCTACGACCCCGCCGCGGTGCAGCGGAAGGTCGAGGCGACGACCTACCGCTACGAGACCCACAACTGGGCCTTCACCCACAACATGCCGGCGTACGACATCAAGGACCAGCTGCGCCGGATCACGTGTCCCACCCTGGTCACCGTCGGGCGCGGCGACTGGATCACCCCGGTGGCCTGTAGCGCTACGATCGCGTCGCTGATCGGGGGCTCTCGGCTGGAGATCTTCGAGCAGTCGGGTCACTCCCCTCAGATCGAGGAGGCGGACGCGTTCCAGACCCTGGTCCGCTCGTTCCTGGCCCAGGCGACCGCCGAGGAGAGTGCAGCCTAGGTGTCCATCGCGCCGACCCGGTTCGGACAGCTGGACCGCAAGATCATCGCGGCCCTGCAGGCCGACGGGCGCGCGAGCTGGACCGAGATCGCCGAGCGCGCCGGTACGTCGGTCGCGACCGCCACCCGCCGCGGGCAGAACCTCCTGGCTTCCGGAGCGGTACGCGTCGGGGTCAGCAGCGACATCAACTCCCCCGGCGACTCCGACCTCTTCCTCCTGCGCATCGGGTGTGCCCCGGGCACGCAGATGCGGGTGGCGACCGCCCTCGCCGAGCGCGAGGACCTGCGCTTCCTGTGCCTCGTCACCGGTGGCTGCGACCTGCTCGCTGAGCTGGTCTGCCGGAAGTCCGAGTCACTGCATGTACGCCTGATCAACGAGATCCAGGCCATCCAGGGCGTGGAGGTCTGCATCAGCGACCTGGTCCTGCACACCTACAAGGTGAGCCAGGGCTGGGCCCAGCGGCTCCTCGACGACGGCGCGGCCGAGCCCCCGCCAGACGCGGACTCCCCCGCCGCAGCCGAGCCGCACGTGTGCGGTCCCGACCACTTCGACGACGTCGACCGGCTCATCCTCGACGAGCTACGGGCCGACGGCCGGGCCAGCCTGCGGTCGGTGGCCGACGGCCTCGGGGTCAACGAGAGCACGGTGCGCCGCCGGTTCGACGCGATGCGCGATCGCGGCTGCGCCTGGGTCCTCACCCTCGTCGCCGCCTCGGCCCTCGGCTTCGAGTCCGAGATCATCCTCAACATCTCCGTCGACCCCTCCCGCCTCGACGACGTCGCCCACCGGCTCTCGTCCTACGTCGGCGTGCGCTACCTCGCGGCCTCGGTGAACTGCTCCCTCATCTGCGAGGTCATCCTGCCCACCACCGAGGACGTCTACCACTTCGTGACGCGGGGGCTCGGACGGATCGAGGGGGTCCGCGACTGGCAGGCCAACGTCGAGCTGCTGACGGTGAAGCGCGGGTTCCTGGAGACCCCGTGGTGGCGCGACGCGGCCAGCCCGGCGTCGCCTCTCACCCGGATGGCCGCCGAGGCCTGACGACGGCTTCCGTGCCGATGGTCCGCGCAGACGATATGTGCGGCACGCAGACCGACGAGGGTATGCGTACCGGGCATACGGTGTGCGCAGATCCCGGTCGGGGGGCGAACCGGGTCAGCCGCGCCGCGTCTCGAGCAGCCGCAGCCACACCTCGCTCGCCGTCGGGTAGGACGGGACCGCGTGCCACAGGTCGGCCAGGGTCACGCCCCCGATGATGGCCACGGTGGCGGAGTGGACGAGCTCCGACATCCCCGCGCCGACGAAGGTGGCTCCGACGAGGGTGTCTTTCGCCCGGTCGATGACGAGCTTGGCCCGCCCGACGTAGCCGTCGGCCAGCAGGGAGGCCCCGGCGACGCCGGACAGGTCGTACTCGACCGTCTCGACGTCGATGTCCGCCTCTCGCGCCGCCTTCTCGGTGAGGCCGACGCTGGCGACCTCCGGTGAGGTGAAGGTGACCGACGGGACCACGCGCTCGCTCGCCCGGTCGCGGTAGTCCTTCCCGGCAGCCCGTCCACTCCCCCCGGCGCGAGCGCCGATGACGGCACCGGCGATCCGGGCCTGGTACTTGCCCATGTGGGTCAGCAGCGCTCGCCCGTTGACGTCGCCGACCGCATACAGCCACTTCCCGCTGACGCCCTCGACCTGGAGCTGGTCGTTGACCCGGACGTAGCCGCGTGCGGCCGCGACGGCGTCGGCGATACCGACCGACTCGAGACCGAGGTCTCGCGTCGCCGGTGCGCGCCCGGTTGCGACGACCAGCTCGTCGACGACGATGCTCCGCCGCCGTCCGGTGTGTAGCGTCAACGGGCCGCCACTGATGTGGCCGACGCCGTTGTCCTTGATCCCTTTTCGGCTCACTTGAGTCAGCGACGTGCCCAGCATCACCGTGGCCCCGCTGGCGTCGAGCGCGTCCCGGACCAGCTCGCCGGCGAATGGCTCGGCCCGGCCGAGCAGGCGGTCACCCGGCTCGATGAGGGTGAGCTCCTCCACCCCGAGGCCGAGGAGCCACGTCGCCGACTCGCAGGCGACGACACCGCCACCCAGCACGGCCACCCGTCGGGGCACCTGGTGCATGTTGGTGACGTCGCGCGACGTCCACGGCATGGCCTGGCGCAGCCCCGGGATGTCGGGAACGGTCGCGGTGGTGCCCGTCGCGAGGACCACGGCCTGGCGGGCGGTGATGGTGCGAGCCGGCCCGTCGCCGTCCGAGACGGTCACCGTCCGGGGGCCGCTGAGCCTCCCGTGGCCGCGCAGGACGTCGATGCCGGCGGCCTCGGCCCACGCGACCTGGCTCGAGTCATCGAGGTGGTGGGTGAATGCGTCGCGTCGGGCCAGCACCGCCTTGACGTCGATCCCCCTCGTGCTGACCCGGGTCTCGATGCCGGGCAGGTGTTCCGCCTCGGCGAAGACCTGGACCGACCGCAGCAGCGCTTTGCTCGGCATGCACGCCCAGTAGGAGCACTCGCCTCCCACCAGCTCGGCCTCGACGAGCGCCGCGGTGCGGTCGCTGCCGCGGGTGGCGTAGTCGGCCGCGTTCTCCCCCGCCGGCCCGCCCCCGATGACGATGACGTCGTACGTGTCGCGTTGGGTCGTCGGCATGCAGGCAGGGTATGCCGTCCAGCCCTCCTCACCGAGGGCCGGCGGCCGGCGTCACGGTTTCGTCATCGAGCCGCGGTGGACCGGTCGACAGCGCCGCCGTAGCGACGGTCCCGGTCGACGTACATCTCGACCGCCTCCCAGAGGTTGCGCCGGTCGAAGTCGGGCCAGAGCGTGTTGAGGAAGACCATCTCCGCGTAGGCCGACTGCCAGAGAAGGAAGTTCGAGGTGCGCTGCTCACCCGACGAGCGGACGAAGAGGTCGACGTCGGGCATGTCGGGCTCGGGGAGGTAGCGCGTCACCGTGCGCTCGTCGATCGACGAGGGCTTGAGCCGGCCGAGGCGCACGTCCTCCGCGATGCGGACGACGGCGTCGGCGACCTCCGCCCGGCCGCCGTAGTTGACGCAGAAGTAGAGGGTCAGCCCGGTGTTGTGCTGGGTCAGCTCCTGGGCGACCTCGAGCTCACTGATGACCGAGCGCCAGAGGCGGGGCCGCCGCCCGACCCAGCGCATCCGGACGCCCCACTCGTGCAGCTGGTCGCGGCGGCGCCGGATGACGTCGCGGTTGAAGCCCATGAGGAACCGCACCTCGTCGGGCGAGCGGCGCCAGTTCTCCGTCGAGAAGGCGTAGGCCGACAGGTGGGTCACCCCCACCTCGATGGCGCCGGCAACGACGTCGAGCAGCGCCCCCTCACCCGCCTCGTGACCCTTGGTGCGCGGCAGGCCGCGGGCGTTGGCCCAGCGGCCGTTGCCGTCCATGACGATGGCGACATGCTTCGGCAGCTGCGCCGGCGGGATCTGCGGGGGCCGGGCCCCGCTCGGGTGCGGGAACGGCGCGGCATACACACGCGCCGAGGTCACGCGCCGACCACCCGGTCGGCCGGGGTGCCGGGGCGGGCCAGTCGCTCGACGTGCCGCAGCGAGCGCACGCCGCGCTCGAGGTGCCACTGGAGGAAGGCCGACACCAGGCCGCTGCCCTCGCGCCGGTGGCGGTCGTCGGACCCGTCGGCCAGCACCCAGTCGCCGGTGAGCAGCGCCGAGAGCAGCCGCAGCGTCTCGGGCTCCGGGGCCCCGGACCCCGGCGGCCGGCACACCGTGCAGACCACGCCGCCCGCCGCGACGTTGAACGCCCGTTGCGGCC
>JBDSYO010000497.1:0-3809 GCA_039925625.1 Lapillicoccus sp.
CCCGCCCGGGTCCCTGCTCCTCGGCGCGTCGTCCCTGGGGCGGGAGGGCGTCGAGGAGGCCGTCCCGCTGGCTCGGGCCCTGCTCGACGCCGACGTTCCCGGTGTGGCCGGCATCGACACCTCGAACGCCTACGCGCAGGGTCGCAGCGAGCAGGCCCTCGGTCGCGCGGTGGCCGAACGTGGGGGGACGACCGGCATACCGATCATGACCAAGGTCGACGCCGACCCGCTGACCGGGCGGTTCGACGGCGACCGGGTGCGCCGCTCCGTGCAGGAGTCCCTCGACCGGCTGGGAGTCGACCACCTTCCGCTGCTGCACCTGCACGATCCGCACGGGATCACCATGGAGGAGGCGCTGGCGCCGGACGGCCCGGTGGCGGCCCTGGTCCGCCTGCGGGACGAGGGGGTGGTCGACGCGATCGGCGTCGCGACCGGCCCGCCCGAGCTGGTCCACGCCTACGTGCGCACCGGCCGCTTCGACGCCGTCCTCTCGCACAACGGACTGACGCTCGTCGACCGGAGCGCCGTGCCCGCGCTGGAGGACGCGCGGGCCCGCGGCATGACGGTGCTCAACGCGGCCCCGTTCGGTGGGGGCATCCTCGCGGGGTCGCCGAGCCACCGCGACACGTATGCCTACCGCCCGGCCGAGCCCGGCCTCGTCGAGCGCGTCGCCCGGCTCGACGCGGCGTGCCGCCGCCATGGGGTTCCGTTGGCGGCCGCGGCGTTGGCGTTCTCCCGGCGCCACCCGCTGGTCGACGCGACCGTGGTGGGCATCAGCTCGCTGGAGCGGCTCGAGCAGCTGCGAGACCTGGTCTCCTCGGAGGTGCCCGCCGACCTGCTCGACGAGCTCATCGAGCTGGGGGTGCCGGGGCGATGACCACCGCCGACCTCGCCTACGTCGAGGACCGGTCGCCGGGGGAGGGCCGCCGTGCTCCCCGCGCGTATGCGTACTCCGACGCCCGACGCCTGGATCTCGCTGGTACGTGGCGATTCCGGCTCACGCGAACGGCCGTGGGGTCGGGTCAGCAGTTCGTCGAGGACGGCTTCGACGACACGGCCTGGGACGCGCTGCGGATCCCGTCGCACTGGGTGCTCGAACCCGTCACGCCGCCCGGTGCCGGGTCCGCACGCTCCCTGCGCGGCACCCCCGACGGACCGATCTACACCAACACCGCGTTCCCCATCCCTGTCGACCCGCCGCACGTCCCCCTGCAGAACCCCACCGGGGACCACCGCCTCGTCTTCGACGTGCCCGACGACTGGCGGCTCGCCGGCTCGGTGCTGCGGTTCCTCGGCGTCGACTCCTGCGCCAAGGTCTGGCTCAACGGGGTCGAGCTGGGACACTCCACCGGCAGCCGGCTGCCCTTCGAGCTCGAGGTCGGCCCGGTGCTCCGCCGACGGGGCAACGTCCTCGCCGTCCGCGTACACCGCTGGTCGAGCGGCACCTACCTCGAGGACCAGGACATGTGGTGGCTGCCCGGCATCTTCCGCGACGTGGAGCTCCTGGAGCGCCCGGCCGGCGCCGTCGAAGACCACCACGTGCACGCGTCCTACGACCACACGCGGGGGCTGGGCACACTGCTGGTGGACGCCACTTTGCCCGGCCTCGTCGACGTGCCGGCGCTCGGGATCATCGGTCTGCCAACGGGCTCCAGCGTGTCGGTCCCTGTGCACCCGTGGAGTGCCGAACGCCCCACGCTGTACGCCGGCACCCTCCGGTCGGTGACGGACGACCCCGCCGACGCCGAGACGGTGACCCTCGCCATCGGCTTCCGCACCGTGTCCGTCGACGAGGGCCGGCTGCTCGTCAACGGGGCCCCGGTGTTCTTCCGCGGCGTCAACCGGCACGACCACGACCCCGATCGCGGCCGGGCGGTCGACGTCGCGACGATGCGCCGCGACCTCGTCCTCATGAAGCAGCACAATGTCAACGCCCTACGGACGAGCCACTACCCGCCGCATCCCGCGCTGCTGCGGCTGTGCGACGAGCTCGGGATGTGGGTCGTGGAGGAGTGCGACGTCGAGACGCACGGCTTCGTCTACACCGACTGGCAGGACAACCCGCCGGCCGACTCCCGTTGGTACGACGCGATGCTCGACCGGGCCCAGCGCATGGTGGAGAGCGACAAGAACCACCCCAGCGTCGTCATCTGGTCGCTCGGCAACGAGAGCGGCGCGGGCGACGGGTTCGGTGTGATGGAGCAGTGGATCCGCGAGCGTGACCCCAGCCGGCCGATCCACTACGAGCGCGACCCCAGCTACCGACACTCCGACTTCTACAGCGTCATGTACCCCGACCAGCAGCGCCTCGGGGCCATCGCCCGTCGTGAGGAACCGGCCCCGGACGGTGTCGTCGCCGGTTCGGAAGACGACGTGCGCCGGCGGGGCCTGCCCTTCCTCCTCTGCGAGTACGCCCACGCCATGGGCAACGGGCCCGGCTCCCTGGCCGACTACCAGCGCATCCTGGAGTCCTCCGACCGCGTCTGCGGGGCGTTCGTCTGGGAGTGGATCGACCACGGGCTGCGCCACCACGACGCCGAGGGCCGCGCCTTCTTCATGCACGGGGGCGACGTCGACCTCAGGCCGACCGGTGGGCGCTTCTGCCTCGACGGCCTCGTCCTCCCGGACCGCACACCGTCACCGGGGCTGACCGAGCTGAAGGCGGCCATCGCCCCCCTCGAGCTCCACCTGGGGCTCGAGACCTCACCGCCTTCGGTAACAGTGCGCAACAAGTACGACGTGGTCGGGGTCGGTCATCTGCGCTTCAGCTGGACCGTCGAGGACGACGGGGTGGTCACGGCGGAGGGGGTCGTCGACGTCCCGCCCGTAGCGGCCCGCGAGGGGGTCACGGTGGATCTGCCGGCCGACGCCACCGTCGCTCTGGCCTCGCCGGGCGCCGACGCCGAACGGTGGGTGACCGTCAGGGCGACCCTGCGGGACGACGCGGCCTGGGCTCCTGCCGGCCACCTCGTCGCGGCCGGCCAGGGCCGGGTGTCCGACAGTGCCCGACGCCGCCCGGTTTCATCCGGACGAGAAGTGTTGCGTCACAACGGTTCACTCCGGCTCGGCCCGGCGACCTTCGACGGGACCACGGGGCAGCTGGTCGGGTTGGGCGACCTGGCCCTCGACGGACCCGTCGTCGACACCAGCCGTGCGCCCACCGAGAACGACCGCGGCCAGGGCCCCCGCAACAACGTCGCGGCGGCCTGGCTGGCGGTGGGGCTCGAACGACTCGTCCACCGCACCGACGACGTCGCCGCGCAGGACGACCGCCTCGTCGTCCGTGGGCGCAGCGCGCCGGCCGCGCAGGGGCTCGGTCTGAGGTGGTCGATGACGTGGAGCCTCGTCGAGCTGGACGGGAAGCAGGGCGTGGACCTGGCCGTCGAGGTCGACCCGGAGGGCCCGTGGGGGCACACGCCGGTCGGCGGGCACACGGTCACTCTCCCGCGCCTCGGGTTGCGGCTGGGGCTGCCGGCGGCGTACGCCCGGGCCACCTGGTTCGGTCGCGGCCCGGGGGAGTCCTACCGCGACTCCTGGACGGCTGCGCTGGTGGGCCGCAACGAGCGCGACATCGACGCCATGCAGACGCCCTACGTCGTGCCGCAGGAGAACGGCAACCACGTCGACACCCGCTGGCTGGCGCTCGCCGGCGAGGGCGTGCCGACCCTGCGGGCGACCGGGCGCGACCCGGCGGTGTCGTTCGACTTCACCGTGCGCCGCTGGACGAGCGAGGCGCTGATGCACGCGCGCCGGACCCACGACCTGCGGGACTCGGGACGGGTCTGGCTCAACCTCGACCTCGGTCAGCC
>JBDSYO010000498.1:0-3762 GCA_039925625.1 Lapillicoccus sp.
AACCTGTCGGAGGGGTTCCGGTTCGTTCCCGGCACCTTCGACGACCCCGCCGCCTTCGACCTGCTGGCCGAGACGGTGCACGCCCTGGAGCAGCAGCGGGGCACCGGGGGCAACCTCGCCTTCTACCTCTCGATCCCCCCGGGCAACTTCGCGCAGGTGTGCCAGCAGCTGAAGCGGTCCGGGCTCGCCGACCCGTCGGGCGACGCGTTCCGACGCGTGGTGATCGAGAAGCCGTTCGGCCACGACCTCAAGAGCGCCCGCGAGCTCAACGACATCGTCGGGCAGGTGTTCCCGAGCGACTCGGTCTTCCGGATCGACCACTACCTGGGCAAGGAGACGGTGCAGAACATGTTGGCGCTGCGGTTCGCCAACCAGATGTTCGAGCCGATCTGGAACGCCAACTACGTCGACCACGTACAGATCACCATGGCCGAGGACATCGGCATCGGTGGTCGGGCCGGCTACTACGACGGCATCGGCGCGGCCCGCGACGTCATCCAGAACCACCTCCTGCAGCTGCTCGCGCTCACGGCGATGGAGGAGCCCGTCTCCTTCAACGCCCGCGACCTGCGCGGCGAGAAGGAGAAGGTGCTGTCGGCGGTCAAGGTGCCGGCCGACATCGGACGCGACTCGGCCCGCGGGCAGTACGCCCACGGGTGGCAGGGCGAGGAGGAGGTCGTCGGCTACCTCGAGGAGGCCGGCGTCACCAAGGGCTCCACGACCGAGACGTATGCCGCGGTGCGCCTCGAGATCGACACCCGCCGCTGGGCCGGGGTGCCCTTCTACCTGCGCACCGGCAAGCGGCTCGGCAAGCGGGTCACGGAGATCGCCGTGGTCTTCAAGAAGGCACCGCACCTGCCGTTCGACGACACTGCCACCGAAGAGCTGGGCAAGAACGCCATCGTCATCCGGGTGCAGCCCGACGAGGGCATCACCATGCGCTTCGGGTCGAAGGTGCCGGGCAACCAGATGGAGGTCCGGGACGTCACCATGGACTTCGGCTACGGCACGGCCTTCACCGAGTCCAGCCCCGAGGCCTACGAGCGGCTGATCCTCGACGTCCTCCTCGGCGACCCGCCGCTGTTCCCACGCCACGAGGAGGTCGAGCTCTCCTGGAGCATCCTCGACCCCATCGAGGAGTGGTGGGCGAAGCACGGCAAGCCCGAGCCGTATGCCGCCGGCGGCTGGGGCCCCACGTCCAGCCACGAGATGATGGCCCGCGAGGGTCGCACCTGGAGGATCCCGTGATCATCGACCTCCCGAAGACGACGACCGTCGCGGTGAGCAAGAAGCTCGTCACGCTGCGCAACGACGTCGGCGCCATGACCCTGGGCCGCGTGCTCACCCTCGTCATCGTCGTCGACGACCACCAGGCCGAGGACATCATCGAGGCGGCCAACGACGCCTCGCGGCAGCACCCCTGCCGCATCGTGGTCGTCGTGGCGGGCAACCGTCGTGGCGCCAACCGGATGGACGCCCAGATCCGCGTCGGCGGTGACGCCGGTGCCTCCGAGGTCATCGTCCTGCGCCTGTTCGGTGAGCTGGCCAAGCACGGCCAGTCCGTCGTCGTCCCCCTCCTGCTCGCCGACTCCCCCGTCGTCGCGTGGTGGCCGCACGAGATGCCCGCCGACCTGCGGGTCGACCCCATCGCCCAGATGGCCCAGCGCCGCATCACCGACGCGGCCGAGGCGAAGAGCCCGGGGACGGCGCTCAAGCGGCTGGCCGAGCGCTACCAGCCGGGCGACACCGACCTGGCCTGGACCCGCATCACCCTCTGGCGGGGGCTGTTGGCCGCTGCTCTGGACGGGCCACCGTACGAGCCGGTGACCGAGGCCGTCGTGGCCGGCGCCAACGACTCGCCCTCCTCCGAGCTGCTGGCCGCGTGGCTGGGTCTCGTGCTGAAGGTGCCGGTCCGCCGGGTCAAGACGCCCGCCGGCAGCGGGGTCGTCAGCGTGCGCCTCGCCCGTCGGAGCGGGCCGATCGACCTCGTCCGGCCCGACGGCTCGGTGGCCACGCTGTCCCAGCCGGGCCAGCCCGACCGCCGGATCAGCCTCAAGCGGCGCGGCCTGGCCGAGTGCCTCGCCGACGAGCTGCGCCGGCTCGACGACGACGACATCTACGCGGAGACCCTGACCAAGGGCCTGCGCACCCTCTCGTCGGTGCGACTCACCGCTAGCGAGGCGGCCGCCCGCGGCGACGCCCCGTCCACCGACCAGTCCCGCCGGCTCGCGGCCAAGCTGGCCCGGAGCGCCTCGTCGCACGACGCGTCGGAGATGGTCGTCGCCCCCCTCCCCCCCGACGAAGGAGAGACGGCGGCGGTCCAGAAGGCGACCGCACGCAAACGGGCCGGCGCTCCGACCGCCCGTGAGAAGGAGGTCACCCAGCGGCCGAAGCGGGCCAGCAGGAAGGCGGTCCAGAAGGCCGTCGAGCAGAGCGCGGCGACGCGATCCGGGTCGGGCGCGAAGCCGTCCACATGAACGGGCCCGTCGTCCTCGTCCACCCCGACAAGCAACAGCTCGCCGACGCCTCGGGGGCCCGGCTCGCGCTGGCGCTCGCCGACGCCCAGGCGGACGGGCGGGACGGACAGGTCGCCCTGACCGGTGGGTCCATGGGGTCGGCGGTCATCGCGGCCGTCGCGGCCAGCCCGCTGCGGGCGCTCGTCGACTGGTCCCGGGTCGTGCTCTGGTGGGGGGACGAGCGCTATCTCGACGCCGGCGACCCCGACCGTAACGACACCCAGAACGACGAGGCCGGCCTCACGGGCCTGGGCCTGGACCCCGCCCGCGTGCACCGCGTGGCGGGCCCGGATGCCAGCGCCTCAGCGGAGGCGAGCGCCGACGCCTACAGCAGCGCCTTGCGTGAGCACGGTTCGGGCGCCTTCGACGTGGTGCTGCTCGGGGTCGGACCCGACGGCCACGTCGCCTCGCTCTTCCCGCACCATCCGGCGCAGCACATCGAGCGTGCCATCGCGGTGGCGGTGCACGACTCCCCCAAGCCGCCCCCCGACCGGGTGTCGCTGACGTTCGAGTGCCTGAACCGGACGCGTGAGGTGTGGTTCCTCGTCGCGGGCGAGGACAAGTCCGACGCGGTGGCCGCCGCCCTGGCGCCCGGCGCGGACCGGTGGGACGTCCCGGCCAGCGGCGTCCACGGCACCGAGGCCACGCGGTGGCTCGTCGACACCGCCGCGGCCAGCCGGCTTCCCATCTCATAGGAGCACCGCACGCGCCGGCGCGGGGCTGCGAGCACCGATGTCACGCTACGCGCAGGTAAGGACGTGCCCGCAGCGTCACCATCCTGCCCCCACGTTCCGAACGTCTGCGCACAGGCTCGGTCCGCTGCGCACACGATCGACGGTGTGCGCATCGGACGCTGGCCTGCGCAGACCGTAGGGCCGACGGGAGGCCTTCCGCTACTGGATGAGGCCGCGCTGGCGCAGGGTGCTCAGGGCCTCGTCGAGGATGGCCTTGCCGTCGGCGTCGCTGCGCCGCTCCTTCACGTAGGCCAGGTGGGTCTTGTAGGGCTCCACCTTGTGCGGGGCGGGCGGGTTCTTCTGGTCCTGGCCCGCAGGGAACCCGCAGCGCGGGCAGTCCCAGGTCTCGGGCAGCACCAGGCTCGGCTCCTCGGCGAAGCTCGGACGGGTCTCGTGCCCGTTGGAGCACCAGTAGGAGACGAAGATCCGCGGAGCGGAGTCACCGCGCTCGGCCTCGCCCATGGGGCCTGCCCCAACCCTGCTACCCCGGATGGCGTTTCCGCTGGCCATGT
>JBDSYO010000499.1:0-8583 GCA_039925625.1 Lapillicoccus sp.
TCTGGCCCGACCACGGCTCGTGCAGCCCGAGGACGAGCTTGACCAGGGTGGACTTGCCCGATCCCGATCCGCCCACGAGGGCGACCCGGCTGCCCGGCACGAGCCGAAGGTCGATGCCGGCGACGACGGGCCCGGCGCTGCGGGCATACCCGAACTCCACCGCGCAGACATCCACGCTGCCTTGCAGTGGGGTGCTCAGCCCGGCGTCGGCCGGCGCCGCGGACGAACCGGCCGCGCGGCGCGGGAAGCCCGGGTCAGTAGGGGTGTCGAGCACGTCGTTGACCTCGGCCAGCCGCGCTCGGGCCGTCCGGGCCTGGCGCAGCAGCGTCGCCAGCTGGTTGAGGGGGGTCAGGAAGGAGGTGGCGAGGGCTTGGAACCCGACGAGGACACCCAGGGACAGGGTGCCGTCGATCACCGCCGTCGCGCCGACGACGATGAGGACGACCGAGGTCAAGGTGGCCATCAACAGGGGTACGGCGGCGAACGCGTTGTTGCTGCGGCCCACCTTCTGGCCGGCGAGCAGGTAGCTGGCCTGGTGGCCCGCCCACCGCTCGAAGGCGGCGTCGTCACCGCCGGAGGCCTTGACCGCCTCGATGTTCGACACGACCGACACGCTGAGCCCCGCAAGCCGGGAGCCCTGCCGTAGCTGCAGGAGGTTGATCTCGCGTCGGCGGCGGGCGATGACCACGAGGACGGCGACGTTGACCAGGAGTGCGCCGATCACGACCGCGGCGAGCAGCGGGCTGAGCGCCACCATGACTGCGCCGTAGGCGACCAGCCCCACCACGGCGACGCCGGCACCGATCAGCGGTCCGGTCAGCAGGTAGTACACGAAGTACACCTGGTCGAGACGGGACGCGGCCATCCCGTCGGACCGCTGGGCGAAGTAGCGCACGGGCAGGTGCAGAAGATGGTCGACGAGCCGGAACGACCCAGCCGCCGTCAGGCGAGCCTGCACCCGGGACAGGAACCAGCCCTGGAGCAGGGTGAGCACGCCGACCAGTGCCGACGACGCCAGGAGCGCGGTCACCAACGGCAGCGGGTTGCGCCCTCCCGTCGGCTCGAAGACGGCCGAGGCGAGCTGCGTGATGAGGAGGGGGAGCACGAGGCCGGGTACGAGCAGGAACAGCCCGGCGAGCATGCCGAGGACGATGCCCGGGCGGGCCGGTCGCAGCCGGGCCTTCAGGTCGCGCATCAGGGGAGTGCCCCGGGAGCCCGTAGTGAAGGCCGGTCCGGGCTCGAGCCGGATCGTCATGCCGCCGTAGAGGCGCTCCGCCTCGGCCCGCGGGACCGTGACGGGGCCCATCTCCGGGTCGATGATCCGCAGCGCGTCTCGCCCGTACGCCTCAACGACGACCCAGTGCTCCGACTGCCAGGACAGCAAGTGCGGGAGCACCTGGCCGTCGCCGGACCCGGTCAAGGGTCGGCGGTCGGCCTCGACCCGGAGACCGTAGGCCTGGGCGGCCTTGGCGATGGATGCGGCATCCGCGCCGTCGCGGGACACCGAGCACGCCTCGGCGAGCTCGACGAGGGGGACGACTCGGCCGTAGTAGGCGAGCACCATGCCGAGACTGGCCGCCCCGGACTCCGAGGCGTCCACCTGAAGCACGACGGGGACCCTCGCCCTGGTCTTCGCGGCCGGTCTCGAGCCGTCGGGCGCCCCCTCTCCGTCGGCCTCGACCACCGGCGTCGCGGATGCCCGTGGCGTCATCGTGGAGTCATCGTGGAGTCATCGCGGGCCGGCGAGCTGGGGGAAGATCATCCCGAGGGGAGTGCTCTCCTGGAGGACCGTGTGCACGGTGATGGGGACCCCCTGCTGCGCGACGATGCTCGGCCCCTGACCGACGGTCCAGGCGTACCCGGTGGGGGTCGAGGGGTCCACCTGGAGCCGGACCACGGCCAGCAGGCCGGGGGCGTCGCCCAGCTCGCTGGCCACCAGCTGCTCGTCGACGCCCAGGCGGGTCGCGATCTGTGCGTTCGTGAACGGGGTGCTGGTGATGTCGCTGATGGTCCCGAGGAGGTAGCCGTAGCGGGAGGCCGAAGCGCCCTGCACCTCCATCCGCACCGGGAGCCCGACGCGCACCGTGCTGAGGAAGCTGGGGGCCACCTTGGTCACGACGACGGGGTCGACCGTGAGGTCGGAGACGGTGACCACGCTCTCTCCCGCCACCACCCGGGAGCCCGGCGAGACGCTCACGGCCACGATCTGGCCCGCCAGAGGAGCGGTCAGCGCCGTGCCGTCCCGCAGGGTCGCCACGACCTGCCCCTGCTTGACCACGTCCCCGACGCTCACGGGCACCCGGTCCACCTGTCCGGTCGAGGTCACCTGCACCGTGGAGCTGCTGGCGTCGTCGAGGATCCCCGGGGTCGTCACACTGGTGCTCACGGTGCCCGTGAGCGCCCAGACGACGATGCCGATGACGAGCACGCCGCTGGCCGCGAGGGCGAAGAGCGTCCACGTCGGCGCCAGCCGGACCACCCGGTCGATCGGGTCCGTCGACGCGGTCACCGGCTGCCCCAGCCCCTGCTCGACCTCGGGCCTGCCCATGAACACGGAGGATAGCCGCACCATCCGCAGGACAGCGGCGCATCAGCAGCCATACTCGGACCCAGCACGGCATACGAGACCGAAGGATGGAACGTGACCGGTTCCGACGACCCGGCGCGGGAGGTGCCCGCAGCCCTCGCGCAGGAGCTGTCGCAGGTGCGGGCGCGGATGCGGGCGATGACGGCCGACATGGAGGCCCTCGTCGCGGCGTCGCAGGACTCGAACGCCGACGACGAGCACGACCCCGAGGGGCCGACGATCGCCTACGAGCGCTCGCAGCTCGCCTCGCTGCTCGACCAGGGGAGGGCCCACCTGCAGCAGGTCGAGTCCGCGGTCGCTCGGGTCGCCGAGGGCACCTACGGCACCTGCGTGGTCTGCGGGGAGCCGATCCCCGCCGACCGCCTCGAAGCCCGACCGAGCGCGAGGACGTGCGTGCGGCACGCCGTGACGTAAGAACCGCTCCACCCTCTGACGGGGGAGTCCCCTGACGTTGAGCCGCTCACGCACGCGAGCCCCAGCTCGTGGACGCAGGACGTCCCGGACGACCAGCTGCCGCGGCGGCGCAACCATGTCGACGTCCGGGGCCATAGCGGCCCGGTACCGAACGCGTACTAGCCGGGCCGGCTTCCCCGCTCCGGTCATCAACCCTGGGGAACGCCGATAATCAGCATTATGTCACTTCACTTACGGTGCCCCCGGTCTCCCCCCTCGTCGGGACGACGATCGATTCGCGCTTCGCGCTCGGATATCCATCGTCGCCACGCGGATCCGTGTGGTCGGCGCGGATCCGTCGTCGCAGCCGCGGGTGGTGATGCCGTCAGGAGGGAGCTACCCGGTAGCGACTCATGACGGCGCCGGACGGTGACACGGTCGTCGCGACGTTCTGAAGCCGCCCCGCGGGCAGGTCGTCCAGCAGCCGGCGTCCGGACCCGGCGACGGCCGGGAAGACGGCCAGGCGGAGCTCGTCGGCAACGCCGGCCGCCAGCAGCGACCGGGCCACAGAGATGCTCGCGTGCACCCCGATGTCGAGCCCGGGGCCTTCCCGCAGCGCCCGCACGAAGTCGACCAGGTCGCCGTCTATGGCAGTCGTGTTGGCCCAGACCCGGTCCAGCGGGGTGGACGTGGCCACGAACTTCTCGACGCCGTTGATGAACGTCGCGAACGGCTCGATGTCGCTGGTCGGCCAGTAGGCGGCCCACTCCTCGTAGCTGCGCCGGCCCAGCACGACCGTGTCCTGGGTGGCGATCACCTCCGCGAGGTTGGCGTCCATCGCGTCGTCCCAGTCGGCGAAGAACCGGTCGGGCTCTTCGGCAACCCCGTCCAGGGACAGCAGCTCATAGACGACGACCGTGCGCATACGGGACTCCTTGTTCGGGGGCGTTCTCATCGGTGAGACGCCCGCCGCCCCGCGAACTCATCGGCTGACCGACCGTCAGTGCCAGTTGCTGATCTGGAGGTCGTGCGGCGCGGGTGCACCCCGACCGTTCTCGACCAGGTCCTTGAGGCTGAGCAGGAACGCGGCCCACTTCGTGCTGCAGTGGTGCATGAAGTCGCCCGGCTCCGCCCAGCCCCGGTGGGCGAACAGCACGATCGTGAACTCGCCGTCCTGGCTCAGCTCCCAGTGGATGGTCGTCCCCACCCACTCCGGAGGCCCGTCGACGACGCGCCACACGACCCGCTCATCGGGGACCGCCTCGAGGACCTGCATGTCGAAGCCGCCGACGGGCGGGAAGCGGAACTGTACGACT
Organism: Lapillicoccus sp.; assembly: GCA_039925625.1. Classification (GTDB taxonomy): domain Bacteria; phylum Actinomycetota; class Actinomycetes; order Actinomycetales; family Dermatophilaceae; genus Lapillicoccus. The sequence continues at coordinate 4,297 of JBDSYO010000499.1, forward strand.
CCCCCGGCGCCGGCGTCTCCGGTGGTGCCCTCCGTCCACCAGGAGGCGAGGCCCGGCACGGAGGTCAGCGCCTCGTAGACCGGGTGCGGCGTGGGCGTCGTCGTGCCGATGCGATGCAGGATGTCCACCATCGTGTCGTCCGTTCTCTAGCTCGTGGGTCGGGTGGGGTCGGTCTCGGTGTCCTGGGCCCGTTGGATGGCCTCGGCGATCTGCGTGATGCGCTGGAGCCGGGCGTCCCAGACCGACCCGACTGACGCCAGCTGCGCGACCGCCCGCGCCAGCTGGGCGTCGTCGACCTGGTAGTGCCGTTCGCGCCCGTGGGCCACGGAGCGCACCAGCCCCGCCCGGTCGAGGACGTCAAGGTGCTTGGCCACGGCCTGCCGGGTCACGGGCAGCTGGCGGCTGAGCGTGGTCGCTGTGCCCCGGCCCTCGGCGAGCAGAAGGTCGAGCATCCGACGGCGGGTGGGGTCACCGATCGCCGACCAGAGATCGTCGTCGACGGTATGCGTGGGGCTCACGTGCGCACGCCGACGGTCGCCGCATACGGGCTGAGCCGCGCGAGGTGGAATTCCCACCCGACGACGTGGTCCGCGTAGAGCGCCTCGAGCTGCGCGACCTCCCAGCCGAGCTCGCGGAAGCCGGTCTCGGTCATCGTCAGCAGCGTCCCCGGCCCGGAGGGTGACAGGGCGAAGGTGACGAGCAGGGAGTTGCCGTCCGCGGCCCGCTCCCCCGCCGAGTGGGTCCACCGGAACGAGAACGTATGCGGGGGGCGGGCCTCGACGACGGTGACCGGCACGACCTTGCTGGACTCGGACGGCTGGCCGTCGTCCCGGAAGACCAGCTCGCCCGACGATCCGGGCGTCGGGTCGAGGTGCGCCTCCTGCGGCCACCAGTGCCTCAGGTGCTCAGGACGGCTCACGACGTCGAAGACGATGTCGGGAGACGCCTCGACGTAGACCTCCCTGCGAATGGTTCCGATCTCCACGGCCTCTCCTTCGTGCAACAGTTGGTTGCACGACCATAGCCCCGACGAGCGCTATGCGCAACCATCGGTTGCAGACGAAGAAGACACCGTGGAGAGCGCCCGGGGTGGGTCAGTCGTCGGCGCGGCGGAAGCCCGCCTGCTGCGCGGCCTCCGGGTCGGTGAACCACACGTGCGGCTCGGCGTCGTCGTAGCGTGGGTGGTCGGTGTCGACGAAGGTGTGCGTGTCGTTCCAGGCCTTGACGGGGTGGCCGAAGGGCGTCGCGTGGTCATCCAGCGGCGCCGCCGAGCCCACGCCGTAGCCGCCGTCGCGGACGTCGTCGATGCTCGAGGTGCGCCGCACCTCGCCCGTTTCGTGGGTGTCTCGGTGCCCGTCAGTGTCGGAGTGGTCAGACCCGGTGGTCTGAGCGTCGCCGCTGCCGGGGCCCGCGCCGTCGACGAGGTGGCCCTCCGCGTCCCAGACCTGCGGTCCTCCGGTGTCGTCGGCCGTCCAGTCGCCGCGCTGGCGCAGCTCCTCGCCCGCCGCGATGTCGTGCTTCTCGGGGTCGTGCTCGGCTGCGAACTCCTCGGCGGAGCGCCGGTCGTCGTCCTCGGACGACTGGTCCTCGTCGTCGTCATCGTCGTGACCGCCCGCGGCGGGGAGGTCACTGCCGTCGCGGTCCCCGCTGAGGTTGCGCTCCGCCGGGGTCTCGACCTGGGCGTCCTGCTCAGAGGCCGCGCTCACCCGGGGGTCGTCCTGACTGTCACGGTCGGTGTCGACGGTGGCCTCGGCCGTCTGGCGGTTCTCGGCGCCCTGACCGAGATGGCTTCCCTCTGCGGGGCCCTGGCTCTGCGTCTGTTCCTGGCCCATCGTCTGCTCGCTCACGACTGCTCCTCACTCGACAGGCGGCGCCGTTGCCGCGTCGAGAATCTTCCCCCCTCACCGACTCGGGAAACCCGGGCGCTCCGTCATGATGGATGCGCGCCCGTTCGAGGCACCGAGGAGGAGCAGCGGCCCATGATCGAGAGCGGCAGTATGGCCTCGGGGCCACCGACCCTGCGGCTCAGTGAGCGCGACAACGTCCTCATCGCTCGCGCCGACCTCCTGCCGGGCGTGGCCGGCTCCCCCACCGTGGTCGACGCCGTCCCCCGCGGTCACAAGTTCGCCCGCGTGGCCATCGCCCGCGACGAGCCGATCCTCAAGTACGGCCAGGTGATCGGCTTCGCCGGCCGTGACATCCGCGCCGGTGAGCACCTGCATACGCACAATGTCGAGTACCGCGAGTTCGACCGGACGGTGGCCGCCGGCTCCGCCACCCGGCCCACCGCCTACGTGCCCGTGCCGGAACGCGCGACCTTCCGCGGCTACGTGCGCGGCGACGGCCGGGTCGGTACCCGCAACGAGATCGTCATCGTCGTCTCGGTCAACTGTTCGGCCACGGCCGCCACGAAGATCGCCACGCACTTCGAGCTCGCCGGCGAGCTCGACGCCTACCCGGACGTCGACGGGGTCGTCGCCCTCACGCACTCCTACGGCTGCGGCACCGCGGGGCGCGGCAACGCCGGCTTCGACCTGCTGCAGCGCACGATCATGGGCTACGCCGACCACCCGAACGTCGGCGGCGTCCTCATGCTCGGGCTGGGCTGCGAGGTCAACCAGCTGTCGATCCTGCGGGACTGGGGCATCAGCGCCGACAAGGCGGTCGACGCGATGACGATCCAGGAGATCGGCGGCACGCGCCGCACGGTGGAGGCCGGCATCGCCGCCATCCGGGCGATGCTCCCGGTCGTCGACGCCTGGAAGCGGCAGGAGGTACCCGTCAGCGAGCTGGTCCTGGCGATGGAGTGCGGCGGCTCCGACGGGTACTCGGGGATCACCGCCAACCCCGCCCTCGGGGCCGCGGCCGACCTGCTCATCGAGCACGGCGGCACGGCGGTGTTCGGCGAGACGACCGAGATCTACGGCGGCGAGCACCTGCTCACCCAGCGCGCCGTCAGCCAGGAGGTCGCTGACCGGCTGGTGGAGCGGGTGCGCTGGTGGGAGCGGCGCGTGCAGGCCGACGGCACCTCGATCGACGACAACCCCTCCCCCGGCAACAAGGCCGGTGGCCTCACGACGATCCTCGAGAAGTCGCTGGGCGCGATCGCCAAGGGCGGCACCACCAACCTCTGCGACGTCGTCGGGTATGCCGACCGGGTCACCTCGAAGGGGCTGGTGTTCATGGACACCCCGGCCTACGACCCCGTCAACGCCACGGGCCTCGTCGCCGGAGGCGCCCAGCTGCTGGCCTTCACCACGGGGCGAGGGTCGGCGTTCGGCTGCAAACCGGTGCCGAGCATGAAGATCGCGACGAACTCCGTGACCTACCACCACATGCTCGACGACATGGACTTCAACTGCGGGCCCATCGTCGAGGAGGGCGTCCCCGTGCGGGAGTCGGGCCGGCAGATCTTCGACCAGCTCCTGCGGATCGCCTCCGGCGAGCGCACCAAGAGCGAGGAGCTCGGCTACGGCGACCATGAGTTCGCGCCGTGGCAGATCGCCACGACCCTCTGAGGCCTAGCCCCTCGTGACGGGGAACACGAGGTGCGTCACCCGGTCGCCGGCGATCGAGGTCCTCGGGTTGCCGAGCAGCACCGCGCCCGCGGCGCTGTCCTCGAAGTAGCGCCGCCCCTCCCCCAGGACCACTGGCACGAGGTCGACGCAGACCTCGTCGAGCAGGCCGAGTCGCAGGCACTGGCTGGCGATCGTGCCGGCGGTCACCCCCACGACCCGATCGCCCGCCACGCGCCGGGCCGCCTCCACCGCGGCGGCGACGCCCTCGGTGACGAAGGTGAAGGGGGCGTCGTCGTGGCCCCAGTGGGGCGGCGGCTCGTGGGTCACCACGAAGACCGGCACGTCGAACGGGTGGCGGCCGTCCCAGCCGTTGGTGACGTCGAAGAGCGTCCGGCCGACGACGAGGGCGCCGAGGCCCTCCATGACCGACCGCAGGTAGGCCGCCGTCACCTCCGTCACGTGGAACGTCAGGTGCGGCATCGCGGTGGCGATCTCCACCGGCCCGTTGTCGTAGAAGTCGAACAGCGGCCCGATGTCGTTGTCGTGCTGCGCGATGAACCCGTCGAGCGACATCGCCGCCTGCGACACGACCTTGCCCATGGAGACCTCGTTCACATCGAGTCCGTCGAGTCCGTCGGTTCCGTCGGTCCCGCAGCGTACCTTTCCCCCCGTGGACCTGCCCGTGATGCCGCCGGTGAAGCCGATGCTCGCCCGTCTCGCTCGGGAGATCCCGCCCGGCCAGCTCTACGAGCCGAAGTGGGACGGGTTC
>JBDSYO010000500.1:0-2962 GCA_039925625.1 Lapillicoccus sp.
CATCTCCCGCACCCCGTCGACATCCTGTAGTGCGGTGCGCAGGCGGTTCGCGAGCTCTTCGTCGTAGGCCATGAGGCGAGCATGACGCACACCCCCGACAGCAGGGCCCGCCTGGTCAGCCGAGGTCGGGCGGCAGCGTGTAGGGCGTGGTCTCGGCCACCTCGACGAAGCCGAGACGCCGCAGGATCGGGCGGCTGTCGGCCGATGCGTCGACCTGCAGGTAGCGGAACCCGGCCGCCGCCGCGCGGGCGGCACGGTGTGACACCAAGGCCCGGAACACCCCGCGACCGCGCCAGGCCCGGACCGTGCCTCCGCCCCACAGACTGGCGAAGTCAGTGCCGACGTGGAAGCTGACCCGACCGGACGAGACGGGGGTGGCTCCCGCGTACGCGACGAACGCTTCGCCCGCACCTGGTCGGTCGCCGAGATCGGTCAGGATGCTCCGTCCCATCGCGCTGTGATCGCCACCGAAGGCCTGGTCGTGTACCCGGACCAGGGCGTCGACGCCCGCCGCGTCGACGTCGGTGCCACCGAGGTCGCTCCAGGTGACCCCGCTCCAGCCGTCGGGGGACGCGATGACCCGGGTCGTTGCGACGCCTCGCTCCACGACGATCCCCGTCCCGGGCTCCGGGTGACGGCGGACCTGCTCGTCGAAGGCCGCGAGCACCGCATCCCGATCCATCACGGCGCCCCCAGGCCCGGTCAGCCCTTCGGCGGGAGCACGTCCTGCTGCGCCGGCAGCTGGTCCTGCCGGACCAGCCCCACCGGGCAGGTCATGCCGTTGGGACCATGGTTGCAGTAGCCGCCAGGGTTCTTCGCGAGGTAGCCCTGGTGGTAGTCCTCGGCGATGTAGAAGGGGCCGGCGTCCTCGGCGGAGCGGATCTCGGTGGTGATCTCGCCGTAGCCGTTGTCGGTCAGCACCTTCTGGAACGCGTCGCGGGTCGCGATGGCCGCCCGCTCCTGCTCCGGCGTCGTCCAGTAGATCGCCGAGCGGTAGGTCGTGCCGACGTCGTTGCCCTGACGGTTGGCCGTCGTCGAGTCGTGGTTCTCCCAGAACTCCTTGAGCAGCAGCTCGGGCGATGTGCGCTCGGGGTCGTACACCACGCGTACCGCCTCGGCGTGTCCGGTCCGCCCGGTGCACGTCTCCTCGTAGGTCGGGTTCGGGGTGTAGCCGCCCATGTAGCCGACCGCGGTCGTGATGACCCCGGGCTGCTTCCAGAAGATCCGCTCGACGCCCCAGAAACACCCCATGGCGACGTAGAGGGTCTCGCTCCCGTCGGGGAAAGGCCCGTCGATCGGCGTGCCGAGGACGACGTGCGTGGGGTCCACCTGATGGGGCGTGGAGCGCCCGGGGAGGGCGTCCTCGCGGGCGGGCATGGTCGACTTCCTACCGAGTCCGAAGATCACACCCCAGTGTCCCACGGGGCTTAAAGCGTCCTGCGGGCCAGCGGTTACGGGGCGCTCACGCCGTGGTAGACCGTGCGCATGCTCGTGCTCGAGGGTGCCGTGGCCGTGCTGCGCGACGAGGGGACCGTCGACCCGGGTCCGGTGTGGCTGGACGGCGGGCGAGTGGTGGCCGGCGGGTCCGCGGCGGCGGAGACCCTCGACGTCTCCGGGTGTGTCGTGACGCCCGGCTTGGTCAACGCCCACCATCACCTGCTGCAGACGGGGTTCCGCACCCTGCCGGGGACGCGAGGCGTGCCCATGCGCGACTGGCTGCCGAGGATGGCCCAGGCGTACGCGTCGGTGGGGGTGACCCCGGCGACCGCCGGGGTCACGGCGCGGGTCGGCCTCGCGGAGTCGCTGCTGTGTGGCGTGACGACCGTGGCCGACCACCACCTCACCTGGCCGGCGGGCCTGCCTGTTGCCGAAACCGTGGCCATCGCGCAGGCCACGGCGGACGCGGCTCGTGACCTCGGCGCGCGGCTCGTCTTCGTCCGGGGGAGTGCGCGCGACGACCCCGGGTGGGCGGCGGAGAGCGCCGACGCGGTGGCGGAGGCGCTGGTGCCGGGCTTCGGAGGGGTCAGCGACGACGGGATGCTCCAGGTCGCGGTCGGCCCGGCGGGGGTCCACAGCGACTCACCCGAGACGTTCGCCCGGCTGGGGGAGGTGGCGGGGCGCCGGGGGCTGCGGCGCCGGACCCAGGCCAACGAGCAGGTGGATGTCGAGGTCGCGGCGGAGCGCTACGGCGCGCGGCCGCTCGCGCTGCTCGAGGACTGGGGCTGGCTCGGGCCGGACGTCACCCTGGCGCACCTGTGCGAGGTGACCGACGCCGAGATCGAACGGGTGGCGGCGACGGGGACGTCGGCCACGCACGCGCCGGGGTGTGACGTGCCGATGGGCTGGGGGGTCGCGCCGGTGGCCCGGCTGCTCGAGGCCGGGGTACGCGTCGGGCTGGGGACCAGTGGCGGCGGCAGCAACGACGCGGGTCACCTGCTGGCCGACGCGCGGCTGGCCATGCAGGTGTCGGGTCTGGTCGGGCCGCAGCTGCCCGCGCTGACGGTGCTGGGGATGGCGACCGGTGGAGGAGCGGCCGGCCTGGGCCGCAACGACCTCGGGCACCTACGGGAGGGCGCGCGTGCCGACCTCTGCGTGTGGGACGTGTCGGGGGTGGCCGACGCGGGCGTGGCCGACCCCGTGGCCGGCCTGCTGTGGGCCGGTCCCGGACGGCGCCCGCGCCACGTCGTCGTGGACGGTGTCGTCGTCGTGCGCGACTACGCGCTGGTGAAGGCCGACGAGCGGGCGCTGGCCGGCGAGATGCATACCCTGCTGGGCCGAGCCGCCGGCTGACGCGGACCCCGCCGCCCCGAGCCGGACACGACCGGGCTCGAATCCACCTAATAGGCGCGGCGGGCACGCTTTTTCACTTGAGGAGCGGTGAGCGCGGATTTCCGAGCTCCGCACTCCTCGTGTTCGGGCGCTCCCCAGAAAACCGACTCCGCCGCTCCTATTGGGCGTGGGG
>JBDSYO010000501.1:0-18595 GCA_039925625.1 Lapillicoccus sp.
CCCTTCCCGCCGGTCGAGCTCTTCGCCCAGCTGCCCTGGCGCAGGCAGCTGCTCGAGGGCCTCCTCGGTGCCGACTTCCTCGGCTTCCAGCGCCAGGCCGACTCGCGCAACTTCGTCCGCGCCTGCCGCCAGCTCCTCGGGGTCAAGACCAAGCGCGACATCGTCACCGTCGACGGCAGCCACCGTCGGGTCCGCGCCGCCGCGATCCCCATCTCCGTCGACTTCAAGGGCCTCGAGGAGCTCGCCAAGCGCCCCGACGTCATGGAGCGGGCGCGCGAGATCCGCCGCAGCGTCGGTGACCCCGAGGTGCTCATGCTCGGCGTCGACCGCCTCGACTACACCAAGGGCATCCGGCACCGGCTCAAGGCCTACGAGGAGCTGTTGCAGGACAAGGCGATCTCGCCTCCCGACGTCACCTTCGTGCAGGTGGCCACGCCGAGCCGCGAGCGGGTGGAGGCCTACCGTGAGCTGCGTCAGCACGTGGAGCTCACCGCCGGGCGGATCAACGGCGAGTATGCGCCGATCGGCTCGACCGCCCTGCACTACCTCCACCACGCCTACCCGCAGGCGGAGATGGCCGCGCTCTACCTCGCGGCCGACGTCATGCTCGTCACCCCCCTTCGCGACGGGATGAACCTCGTCGCCAAGGAGTACGTCACGTGCCGCCACGACCTCGGGGGCGCTCTGGTGCTCTCGGAGTTCGCCGGCGCCTACCACGAGCTGCACCAGGCGTTCGTCTGCAACCCCCACGACATCGAGGGCCTGAAGCAGACGATGCTCAAGGCGATCAACACGCCCGCTCACGACAAGGCCCGGATCATGAGGTCGTTGCGCCGGCGGGTCGCCGACCACGACGTGAACCGGTGGGCCAGCCGCTTCCTCGACGCCCTGGCGTACGCTCCTGCGCATCCGCCGAGCGCACGCCACCTGGGGCGGTCCGCGGTGTACCACCCCGACGTCACCGACGAGAGCACGTCATGACCAGACCGCCCGCACCCGGGCCCGACGACGAGGACACGAGGGACGGGGACGAGGGTGTTCCTCACGGCCCCGGCCACGAGCTGCAGTCGGCGCTCGAGGAGGCGGCCAAGGCCCCGACCCTGCTCGTGGCCACGGACTTCGACGGCGCCATGGCTGAGTTCACCGTCGACCCGGAGGACTCCGAGCCCGCGCCCGGCGCGATGGCCGCGCTGCGCGGGCTGGCCGCCCTCCCCGGCACCCACGTCGCTGTGGCGTCGGGGCGCGACGTCCGAGCGCTGCGCGAGCTCACCGGCGTCGGGTCGGCCGAGCGGATCACCCTCATCGGCAGCCACGGCGCTGAGGCCACCCGCGCCGACGTCGCCGCCCAGGGCCGGCTCGACGACGACCAGCGAGCGCTCCTCGACGAGCTCACCGCCCAGGTGGCCGAGCTCATCGAGCGGCACCCGGGGGCTCGGCTGGAACGCAAGCGGTCCGCCGTCGCCGTACACACCCGAGGCCTGCCCGCCGACGACGCCGAAGCCGCCCTGCGGGAGGCGCGGCTGCTCGGTGAGGGACGCCGTGAGGTGCGGATGCTGCAGGGCAAGTCCGTGGTCGAGCTGTCCGTGTCGCACGCCGACAAGGGCACGGCCATCTCCCGGCTGGGGGAGGTCGTCGGCTCCGACGCCATCTTCTACTCCGGCGACGACGTGACCGACGAGGACGCGTTCAAGGCGATGGACCCCGGCGACGGCGACGTGTCGGTCAAGGTCGGACGGGGCGACACCAGGGCGGCCTACCGGGTCGGGTCCGTGAGCGACGTCGTGGAGACGCTGGCGCAGCTGCGCGACCTGCGGGAGCAGGCCACGTCGGGCGACGACGAGCAGACCTAGGGGCGTCGCTCGGACCTAGCGGGAGCGGCAGGCCCCGGTCGACGCGCGCACGACGAGCTCGGGCCGGAAGACGTACTCCGACCGGGTGGGCCCGTTGCCGCCGATCTCGTCGACGAGCGCCTGCACGGTGGCCTCGCCCATGGCGAGCACCCGCTGGCGGACGGTGGTCAGCGGCGGGTCGGTGAACGCGATGAGGGTGGAGTCGTCGTAGCCGATCACCGAGATGTCCTGCGGCACCTGCATACCCAGCGACCGGGCCGCTCGCACCGCCCCCAGGGCCATCAGGTCGGACCCGCACACGATCGCCGTGCAGCCCCGCTCGATGAGGCGCAGGGTCGCGGCGTGCCCGCCCTCCACCGTGAACATCTCGTTCTCGATGAGGCCGTCGAGGTCGACGTCACCGAGCAGCCGGGTCATGTAGATCCGGAAGCCCGCCGTCTTGCGCACCACCGGGACGTAGCGGCTCGGCCCGATGGCCAGCCCGATCCGGCTGTGGCCGAGGTGGACGAGGTGGCTGACGGACAGCTCCATCGACGCCTCGTCGTCGTTGGAGATGAAGGGCGCGTCGACCCCCTCCATGAACCCGTTGACGAGCACGATCGGCAGCCCCCGGTCGAGCAGGTGGACGTAGCGGCGCGGGTCGGTCGAGGTGTCCGCGTGCTGTCCAGAGATGTAGATGATGCCGGCGACGCCCCGGTCGAGCAGCATCTGCACGTAGTCGTCCTCGTGCACGCCGCCGGGGGTATGCGTGCAGAGCACCGGGGTGAACCCGTGGCGGACCAGGGCGTTCTCGATGACCTGCGCGAAGGCGGGAAAGATCGGGTTGGTCAGCTCCGGAAGGATCAGCCCGACGAGGCCGGCACTCTTGCGGCGCAGCCGGCTCGGCCGGTCGTAGCCGAGCACGTCGAGCGACGTCAGCACCGACTGACGGGTGGCCTCGGCCACTCCCGGACGTCCGTTGAGGACACGGCTGACGGTCGCCTCGCTCACCTCCGCGTGTTTGGCGATGTCAGCCAGCCGTGCCATCTCCCCCATCCTCATCGGCTCACCCGCCCCTCGGGGTCCGTCCGCGCCGCACCCGTCGCGGCTCCCACGAGTACACGCTGACCTGAGGGCCCGTCGCAGTGAGGGTCACCGTACCGTGGGCGACCTCCGGAGCCGGACCGTATGCGGCGTGGCCCCCGTCGACGCCCGGCAGCCGCCGGGACTCGATCCGCACCGGTTCGTGGGCGGCCCGCGCGACGTGCACGAGGGCGGTCTCGCCCGCCGCCTCCCGGAGGTAGACGAGCACGTCCGCCGCGGCGTACACCCACCGCAGCCCCCCGTGGCGCAGCGCGACCGAGGCCCTGCGCGCGGAGATGAGCGCGCGGTAGGCCTCGAAGATGCCGCTGTCCCAACGGCGCTCGTCCCAGGGCATGGGCCGGCGGCCGTCCTCGCCGAAGGTGCCCTCCATCCCGATCTCGTCGCCGTAGGTGATCATCGGCACCGAGGGCATGGTGAGCAGCAACCCGGCCGCGAGCTCGACCAGGCGCGGGTCGCGGTCGACCAGGCTGCGGATCCTCGTCGTGTCGTGCGACCCGACAAGGTTGAAAGAGTGGGTGAGCGCCTGCCACGAGATGTGCGAGGTGAACTCGCGCATGGTCTCGACGACCGCCTCGCCGCCCAGGCGGGGCACCACGACCGGGGAGCCGAGGAAGTCCGGCGGGTCGTGCGCGTCGCAGAGCCAGGTCCAGACCGGCTTGGTGAAGCCGGCGTAGTTCATGACGCCGTGCCAGCCGTCACCCGGCACGTCGAGGCTGTAGTCGTGGACGTGCTCACCGACGACGAGGGCGCCGGGCCGCGCGGCGACCACGCTCTCGCGCATCCAGGTCGCGACCTCGTGGTAGCGGTCCTGCCCGCCCTGGCGGCCGGTCATGTTCGCGACGTCCACCCGCCAGCCGTCGAGCCCGCCGTCCGCGCCCAGCCACCGCTGCACCACACCTCGAGGATCGTCGAAGACCCGGTGGCGCAGCTCGGTGCTGTCGTAGTTGAGCTTCGGCAACGACGCGACGCCCAGCCAGCCGACGTACTCGTCGCGCGACGTCCAGAAGTAGAAGTCCCGTTCGGGCGCTTGGGGATCGGCCCGTGAGGCGAGGAACCACTCGTGGGTGTTGCCGGTGTGGTTGGTCGTGACGTCGCCGAGTACCTTGAGGCCGCGCTCGTGAGCCGCCCCGGTGAGCCGGCGCAGGGCCTCGTCGCCGCCGAGGACCGGGTCGACCGCGTCGAAGGTCGACGCGTCGTAGCGGTGGTTGGACCGCCCCGGGAAGAAGGGGGTGAGGTAGACGACGTCGGCGCCGAGCCGCTCGAGGTGGTCGAGGTGTTCCGTCACCCCGTCGAGGTCGCCCCCGTAGAGCTGCCGGCCGAGGTCCTCCCCGCGCAGGTTGTGCACAGGATCGGTCCACCGGGCGGGAACGGCCCACTCCGGTATGCCTTTTCGGCTCCGCCCCGCCAGCACGGACCGCGCCGACTTGGCGAAACGGTCGGGGAAGATCTGGTAGACGACCGCGTCCCGCGCCCACAGCGGCGGGGGCGACGGGTGCGCCACGAGGCGGAAGTCGCTGGCGTCGGGCACGTCTCGCAGGTGCACCCCCGTGCCGTTGACCCACGCATACCCGGTGGGGCCGCCGACCATCACCCAGCGGTAGGACGTGACGGGGTTGTGGCAGCGCAGCCGGGCCCGCCACCAGGTGTCCGTGCCGTCGGTCCGCCGCCGGTCGACGGTGGCCGCCACGAACGCCGGCTCGCCGTCGAGCACCGTGCGCACGTGCACGTCGCTCAGGTCGAGCTCCACGGGCACCCGGAGCCACACGGTGACCGTGCGGCCCAGGCGGGGGGCCAGGTCGGAGACGTAAAGCGCCGACCCGTCGTGGTGGGGGGCGCTGAGCCACGTCGGGACCCGAGTCAGGGCGCCGGTGTCGTCCTGCGCCAGCGCCTTCTCCCCCGTCACTTCACGGAGCCGGCGGTCATGCCTCCGATGAGCTGCTTCTGGAACGACAGGTAGAGCAGCACGATCGGAGCCGAGGCGAGCAGCGCACCCGCGCAGAACGGGCCGAAGTACTTGTTCTTGTCGGCCTGGTTGAGCGACCACAGACCCACCGCCAGAGTCTGGTTGTCGACGTCCTTGAGGAAGACGCTGGCCAGGAGGAACTCGTTGAACAGGCCCACGAACTGGATCATCCCCACCGTGATGAGGATCGGCGTGATGAGGCGCAGGTGCATGGTGAAGAAGATCCGCGCGTGGCTCGCCCCGTCGACCGTGGCCGCCTCGTCGATCTCGCGCGGCACCGTGTCGAAGTACCCCTTGAGTAGCCAGACGTTGGCGCCCATCGCCCCGCCGAGATAGGCCAGCACCAGGCCGGCCGCCGTGTTGAGGCCGATCTGCGGGATGACGTCGCCGACGGAGTTGAAGATCTGGAACAGCGCGACGAAGGTGAGCAGGGCGGGGAACATCTGCACGAGCAGGAGCACGAGCAGCCCAGGGCGGCGACCGGTGAAGCGCAGGCGCGAGAAGGCATACGCGGCCAGGGCTCCGATGAAGACCGCCACGACCGTGCCGATGCCGGCGATGATGAGGGTGTTCTTGTACCAGGACCAGTACGGCCGCAGCTCGAACAGCTGGGTGAAGTTGACTCCGCTCGCGCCCTTGGGGATGAGGGACGTCGTGCTCAGCGTGCCCGAGGGGTTGAACGCCGAGGAGACGATGAACACCAGCGGGAAGAGCGCATAGATCAGCGCGATGGCGATGCCGACGTAGCGCAGCACCGTGCCGCTGGTGAACGGCTTCTTGCTGGGGGGTGCCTGCCGCGCCTTGCGGGTCGTGGTCAGAGCCAGCGGGTCGGCTTGGGTTGTCATCAGGTGACCTCTTCCAGGGATGCGGCCTTGCGGAATCCCTGCAGGGACAGCGCCGCCACGATGATGAAGATGAAGACCGAGATGGCCGAGGCGTACCCGAAGTTCGGCGTGGTGCCGCCGATGGCCAGCCGGTAGGCGTAGGTGATCAGCAGGTCGGTGGAACCCACCGACGTCTGGTTGTTCTCGAACGGACCGCCCTCGGTCATGAGGAAGATCAACGTGAAGTTGTTGAAGTTGAAGGCGAACGAGGCCAGCAGCAACGGGCCGACGGCGACGAGCATGAGCGGCATGATGATCGAGCGCACCGTTCGCCACCCGTTGGCCCCGTCGATCTTGGCGGCTTCCTTGATGTCGCCCGGGATCGACTGAAGGGCGCCCGTGCAGACGAGGAACATGTAGGGGAAGCCGAGCCACAGGTTGGTCAGGAGGATGGCCGCCTTCGCCGCGGTCGGGTCGCCCAGCCAGTCGATGCGGCCCGGGAGGAAGCTGTTGATGACGCCGTAGTCCTGGTTGAACATCGACTTCCACACCAGCGCCGTGACGAAGCCGGGCAACGCGTACGGGAGGATCAGGACCGAGCGCCACAGGCCCTTCAGCTTGACGCGCTCGTCGTTGAACAGCAGGGCCAGCAGGAACCCGAGCAGGAACGTGCTGAGCACGCTGACCACGGCGAAGACCATGTTCCAGACGAAGATCTTGAAGAAGCCGGCGCGCAGGGTCGGGTCGGTCAGCGCGTTGACGTAGTTCTGGAAGCCGACGTTCTCCTTCCAGCCCACCGCCAGGCTGGCGCCCTGGCCGCTCGCGTTGACCCAGTTGGCGTTGCGGGCGACGTACTTCTGACCGGTCTTGCCGTCCGTGATGGTGTCGGAGGCCGCGTCGTAGGTGAGCGAGGGCTTGCCGACGAACGCCTCGGAGAGGCCGACCGCCTTGATCCCGCCGCCGTCACTCGTCGGGACGGCGAAGGTCTTGAGGTCGGCGCGGCCGTTCTGCTCCCGGGCGTTGAGGACGTCGTAGCCCGGCGCCGCGGTGATCTTGCCGGTGCTCGTCTTGGTCACCCCGCTGTCGGGCAGGTCGGTCAGCCCCTGCGCGTCGCCGACGGAGCTCTTCTTCGTCGTCGGGTCGGTCAGCAGGTAGTAGGGCGTCGCCGTCGCCTTGTCGGCACCGCTCTTGACCGCGACGGACAGGGCGTACCGGGGCGAGCCCGAGACCTCCTGCACCGACTGGGCGATGAGCGTCGAGACCGACTGCTCCTTGGTGACCTGGTGCCCGTCGCCGTAGTTGGTGAACGACGTCACCACCGTCAGCGCGATGGGGAAGACCTGCAGCGCGAGGGCGAGGACGATGCCGGGCAGCAGGTACTTCATCGGCACCCCGCGGCGGGGGCCGTAGACCGCCAGCACGCACATCGCGAGGAAGCCCACCGCGATGACCCACCAGACGAACCCCCGCGCAGCGAGGCTGACGCCCAGCGCGAGGAGGCCGCCGGCCACGATGACGATGGCGACCCACTTGAGGACCAGGTACGGCGAACGACTCATCGTTGAATCTCCGTCAGAGGAACGAGACGACCGGGGCGGGCGGGGCGGTGGTGAGTCACGTCTTTATCGGGTGACCCGATAAAGGGACGCTTCGCTGGAGAACCGTTGTCGAGTGAAGCGTGCCTTTATCGGGTCACCCGATAAAGGTGGGGTATGCGGGTGGGCGGCGGGTCCCCGGCGGTCGGGGACCCGCCGCGCCGGTCAGCCGTTCTTCTGGATGTTCGCCGTGATCTCGGTCTGCGCCGCCTTGAGCCGGTCGGCTGCGGTGGCCTTCTGGCTGACGACGTCCGCCTCCGCCTGGCCGAGCGGGCCCCACACCGAGTTCATGGCCGGGATGTTCGGCATCGGCGCCGCACCCTGACCGGCCTCGGACCACGCCTTGACGTCGGCGTCGCTCGCGGAGACCTTGTCGAGGGCCTCCTGCAGCGCCGGCGGGCGGTGACCGATGTTGAACATGTCGACCTGGAGCTCGGGCTTGGTGACGTAGTTGTTGACGAACTCCTGCGCGAAGGCGTCGTTCTTGGCCTTGGCCGAGACGTAGAACATCTGCACGCCGAGGAAGGGCGTGACCTTGTTGCCCTCGAGCGTCGGCAGCGGGGAGATGCCGTACTTGATGCCGGACGCCTTGGCCTTGTCGACGGCCCAGGGGCCGGTGACGTAGTAGGGCACCTTGCCGGTGGAGAAGAGCGACTGCGCGGTGTCGAAGTCGACGTTGGTGGACAGGATGTTGTCCTTGCCCAGCTGGCCGAGGTAGGTCAGGCCCTTGATCGACCCGTCGCTGCCGACGAGCACCTTGGTCGGGTCGTAGTCACCGTTGTCCTTGGTGCCGAAGATGCCGCCGCCGAAGGCCTTCATGTACGGGTAGGTGTAGTACGCGTCGCCGGTCTTGCTGACCTGCTGCAGCAGGGCGTTGGTGGCCTTGCCGTCCGCGACAAGCTGCTTGCCCTTGGTGACCAGGTCCTCGTAGGAGGCCGGGGCGTCGGGGGCGAGCGCGGTGTTGCGCATCAGGCCGAGGTTCTCCGTGGCGTACGGGACGCCGTAGAGCTGGCCGTTGTACTTGGCCGCCTGGATCGAGGCCTTGGTGAACTTGCCCTGCTGGTCGGCCGAGAGCTGCACCGGCGAGACGGCGCCGTTCTGCACGAGCTCACCGAGCCAGTCGTGGGCGCCGACGATGACGTCGGGTCCCTTGCCGACGTTGGTGGCGTCCTTGAAGTCCTTGCGCGTGTCATTCGAGACCTGGACGGCGACCTTGATGCCCTGCTCCTGGCCGAACTGGGTCGCGTACTTGTCGAGGATCGCCTTGCGGTCGTTGTCGCACCAGATGACGAGGTCGACATTGGCGTCGCGGACCGGAGCCGCGGTGGTCGTCGCCGACGCGGCAGCGGCGGTGGTGGTGGCCGAGGTGGTGGCTGCTCCGGCGTCGGTGGCGGCCGGCGCGGTGGGCGTGGAACCGCTCCCGCACGCACTCATCAACAAGGTGGCGACGCCCGCGAGGGCGACCGCGCCATAGGCGCGCTTCTGCATGGAATCTCCTTTGAGACCAGGCGACGTTCAGTCGCTCTTGGGTGGGCGGAAACGTAGCAAGACAGTGCAAGGAGGCGCCAGTCCTTGCAAGAACTTTCATGGTCACGGTTTCGGACCCGATCCCCGAACCCCTGCTTTCCCGGCCGAAACCGGACAGATCCGACCAGTGGAGCCGGCGTCCGGCATACCGCCCGACACTCCTCGGACATGTCTGAGGAGGGGGGGCTGAGGTGGAGGCCGAGAAGGGAACTGGTGTGCCGTAACGCCCCGGCCCTCACGGAGCAGCCCTAGCGGCGGACCCCCTCCGTAAGCCATGATGCGAACGTCGCCGGCGACATGCTCGGCGGGCGTACCCACCTTTACGACGGATCGTCCGGCACGTTCCTGCCGGTGAAGGAGATCAGCTCACTATGGCAACCGTGACCTTCGACGAGGCCACCCGGCAGTACCCGGGTAACCCCATCCCCAGCGTCGACAAGCTCAACATCGACATCGCCGACGGCGAGTTCCTCGTCCTCGTCGGCCCCTCCGGATGTGGCAAGTCCACGTCCCTGCGTATGCTCGCCGGCCTCGAGGAGGTCAACGGCGGCCGCATCCTCATCGGTGACCGCGACGTGACCCACCTGTCCCCCAAGGACCGGGACGTCGCGATGGTGTTCCAGAACTACGCGCTGTACCCGCACATGACCGTCGCCGACAACATGGGCTTCGCCCTGAAGATCGCCGGCATCTCCAAGGACGAGATCAACAAGCGGGTCAAGGAAGCCGCGAAGATCCTCGACCTGGAGCCCTACCTCGAGCGCAAGCCCAAGGCGCTCTCCGGCGGTCAGCGCCAGCGCGTCGCCATGGGCCGGGCCATCGTCCGCAGCCCCCAGGTGTTCCTCATGGACGAGCCGCTGTCGAACCTCGACGCCAAGCTCCGCGTCCAGACGCGCACCCAGATCGCCTCGCTGCAGCGCCGTCTCGGCGTCACGACCGTCTACGTCACCCACGACCAGGTCGAGGCCATGACGATGGGGGACCGCGTCGCGGTGCTCAAGGACGGCATCCTCCAGCAGTGCGACAGCCCGCGCCGGATGTACGACCACCCCGACAACGTCTTCGTGGCCGGCTTCATCGGCTCGCCGGCGATGAACCTCCTCGACGTGCCCGTCACCGACGGCGGTGTGAAGTTCGGCGACGCCGTGCTCCCCATCGCGCGGGACGACCTCAAGGAGGCCGGTGAGCACGTGACCGTCGGGGTGCGCCCCGAGGACCTCGACCTCACCGACAGCGGCAAGGGCCTCGCGGTCACCGTCGAGGTCGTCGAGGAGCTGGGCGCGGACGCCTACATCTACGGGCAGACCAAGGCGCACCAGATCGATGCCGAGGGCGACGAGGAGCTCGCCGCCTCCAAGCCGTTCATCGCGCGCGTCGACGGCCGGCGTCCCCCGGAGAAGGGCTCGGTCATCCACCTCGCCCCCCGCCAGGGTCACCTGCACATGTTCAGCGCCGAGAGCGGTCTGCGGATCGGCTCGTGACGTGATGACGAAGGGCGGCACCGGTCCCGGTGCCGCCCTTCGTCGTGTCCGGGTGCGGGCCGACGTGGAACGATGACGCCGTGCCCCTGGAGCTGACCGCCGCCTCCGCCGACCCGGCTCTGCTCGACCTCCCCTGGTCGACGCCCCTCGAGGACTGGCCGGCCGAGCGGCTGGCCGCGCTCCCCCGCGGCATCTCGCGCCACATCGTGCGGTTCGTGCGCGTCTCCAACCGGGTGCTCGCCATCAAGGAGATCAAGCTCGACCTCGCGCGCCGCGAGTACGCGATGCTGCGCAACCTCGTGCGGATGGACCTGCCGTGCGTCGAGCCCTTCGGGGTGGTCAGCGGCCGGCAGTCCACGGACAGCACCACCCTCGACGCGTGCCTCATCACCCGCCATCTGCAGTATGCGTTGCCCTACCGGGCGCTCTACAGCCAGTCACTGCGGCCCGACACCGCGCAGCGCCTCATCGACGCACTGGCCGTGCTGCTCGTCCGCCTGCATCTGGCCGGCTTCTGGTGGGGCGACGTGTCGCTGTCCAACACGCTGTTCCGGCGCGATGCCGGCGCTTTCGCGGCCTACCTCGTCGACGCGGAGACCGGTGAGCTGCACCCCAGCCTCACCGACGGCCAGCGCGCCCACGACCTCGACATCGCCCGGGTCAACATCGCGGGCGAGCTGATGGACCTCGAGGCCGGGGGGCTGCTCGAGGAGGTGGCCGACCCCATCGAGGTGGCCAACCGCATCGTGGGGCGCTACCACTCGCTGTGGGCCGCCCTCACCGAGGCGGAGCGGTTCGAGACCGGCGACCGGTGGCGGGTCGAGGAGCGGATCCGGCGCCTGAACGACCTCGGCTTCGACATCGACGAGCTGGCGATGTCGACCGACTTGGACGGGACGACGATCCAGATCCAGCCCAAGGTCGTCGACGCCGGCCACCACTCCCGCCGGCTGCTGCGCCTGACCGGGCTGGACGTCGAGGAGAACCAGGCCCGGCGGCTGCTCAACGACCTCGACTCGTTCCGGGCGGCGACCGACCGCCAGAACGAGGAGGAGGAGATCGTCGCCCACGACTGGCTGGCGTCGGTCTATGAGCCCACGGTGCGCGCGGTCCCGCGCAACCTTGCGGGCAAGCTCGAGCCCGCCGAGGTGTTCCATGAGGTGCTGGAGCACCGGTGGTACATGTCCGAGCGGGCGGGCACCGACATCCCCACCCTCGCCGCCGTGCGCGACTACGTCGACCAGGTGCTCCCCGCCAAGCCCGACGAGCAGTCCGTCCTCGGCGTCGACACGGTGGAGATGCCGGTCGTCGCGATGTTCGACGACTAGGAAGGACGCCATGTCGCAGCAGCCTCCGCCGGTCGGTCCGCAGGACACCCCTCCCTCCAGCCCGCCGTACGCGCCACCCCCGCCACCCGCACCCGCGCCGTATGCGCCGTATGCGTCTGCGCCACACGGCCCCGGGGCGTCTCCCTATGCCGGGGCACCGTACGCGCCGACGTACCAGCCGCCGGCCTACTCGCCGTACGCCGTCGAGACGTACGCGCACTGGGGCCGCCGGGTCGGCGCCCTCCTTCTCGACTCCCTCCTGACGATGCCGGGGTGGCTGCTCGCCGTCATCGGGTTCGTCATGCTGGGCGCCGGATCGGGATCACGGACGCGAACGGGGAACACGGCGGTCTCGGGGGTCGGGGTCGTGCTGGTGCTGGTCGGCTACGCCCTGATGATCGGCATCACGATCTGGAACCGGTACGTCCGCGCCGGCCGCACCGGCCAGTCGTGGGGCAAGAAGGTCCTCGGCATCCGGCTGGTCCGCGAGGTGGACGGCCGGCCCATCGGGGCCTGGCTGGCCTTCGGTCGCGACCTCGCCCACACCGTGGACGGCTTCTTCTACCTCGGCTACCTCTGGCCGTTGTGGGACCCCAAGCGCCAGACCTTCGCTGACAAGATCTGCTCGACCGTGGTCCTCGCCCGCTGACCGTCGCGGCCACGCCGACCACCCCGACCACGCCGACCACGCCGACCACGCCGACCCGGACCGGACGCCTCCCGGCAACTTCTCATCACGTGCGGAGAAGTTGGCCGGCATACCGGACGCCTCCCGGCAACTTCTCATCACGTGCGGAGAAGTTGGCCGGCATACCGGACATCCGCCGCCAAGTTCTCATCACGTGCGGAGAAGTTAGCGGCCCCGGGAAGTCCACGGGGTCAGGACCCGTCTCCCGGACGACCCTCGACTGGGACGCCGAATGACCCCTCGACCGGGACGCCGAATGACAACTCAGCCGGCGCGCCCTCAGCGACGGGCGGCCGCGGCTGCGACGGATCGGTCGGCGAGGTCGCGGAGGGCGGCCAGCATGGCCGGGTCGACGTCGGTATGCGTCACCAAGAGCCGCAGGAGCGTAGCCGCCGCCTCGCCGTTGCGCTCGTAACCCGGCACCAGCTCGGCGAGCGGGAGGATGTCCGGCCCGAACCGCCGCTCGGCGCCGCGCTCCACGACGAATGCGTCCTGCTGGGGGCCGCGACCGAGCCCGAGGAGCCCGAGCACCGCGACCCATCGGTCCACGACATACCCCTGGACGAAACGGGTGGCCGTCAGCCGTTCGCCCCGTAGGTCTCGGTGCAGCCCGACGTAGAGGTTGGTGACGACCTCGCCCACCTCGTACGCCAGGGAACGCGCGCCGGCCAGAGCGGTCTTCGGGACGTCGAGCCCGGCCGGCGCACCGGCCCGGCTCCAGTGCACCCGGGCCGGTGGGTAGGCGGCCGTCTCCAGGTCACTGAGCGCGAAGACCGCGTACTCGGCGAACAGACCGTCCGCGAGGAGGGCCTTGCGGCCGTGCTGGCTGTTCTCGAAGGACCACACCACGGGGTGCGCCGCCTCGAGCCAGCCGATGTCGGCGATGTAGCGGTCGCGCGTCTCGACGTCGTCGACGATCACGAAGAAGTCGGCGTCGGAGTGCTCGTCGAGACGGTGGAGGTCCCGGCCCACCGAGCCCAGGCCGAGCAGGGCCACGGCATCGCCACGGCGGTCCAGCTCGGCGCCGAGGCGGTCGAGGAAGGCGAGCAGCCGCTCGGGGACGGATGACACCTAGGCCTCCGACTCGACGAACACGTTGCCGAGGAGCAGGGTGGCGAAGAGCAGGAACGTCAGGATGTGGACTCCGGTGCACCACAGGCAGATCGCATGGACCTGGAACAGCTCGGCCCACAGCAGGTAGAGCGCCGTCAGCAGCCCGACGCCACAGAACCCGAGCCGTACGAGGTCGAGCCGTCGGTCGTCTCGGCGCAGAAGCGCCGGTCGGCACAGGCCGAGCATGACCGCGAAGAACACCACCCCGAGCGGAGCTACGGGGATGCCGAGGATGCTCGCCCACGCGCTGGACGTCACGCGCGCGCAGTCGATGGCGCCGTTGGCCGGGCAGGCCAGGGTCGTCGACCCGGTGTAGTGCTCGTAGGTGAGGTAGACCGAGACGGCCAGCCCGAGCCCGCACCAGAGCAGCGCGGTCGGAGCCAGCCAGCCGGGGAGCAACCGCTCCCGCGTCACCGTCGGGGCCGGGGCGCTCACCTCACTGCACCGAACTGGCGACGGCGGTCACCGCTGACGAGGTGCACACGGCCGCGGGCTGGTTGCCGGTGAGCTGGCACAGCCGGGCGGTGATGACGTTGGCGCTGCCGAGGACGGCCTTGGACAGGGGCGTTGCCGGGTCGGCGATCTCGGCGGCGATCGTCGCCTGGGTCTTGCCGGCGAGCAACGTCGCGTCGATGGACGCCCCACCGGATGCCGCCTTGCCGCCGTAGTCGATCCACGGGATACCGCCGCCGGAGTTGTAGGTGTCGAACAGCTTCTGGTCGTCGGCGCTCAGGGTGTCGAGGGGCAGGTGGGTGTTGGTCTGCGTCTCGACGCCGGTGAACGAGAGGTACTGGCTCGTGTAGGTCGCGCCGTGGAAGCTGAGGGTCGGGGTGTCCGGGAACACCTCGGGCGCAGCCGCGCTGGCGGTCGCCTGCAGGTTGCCGAACTGCCCGAACCGGGACATCGCCGCGACGAACGGCCACCGCTCCGCCGCGCAGTAGGGGCAGAACTCCGCACCGACGTAGAGGACTCGCGGCTTGCCGTCGGCGGTGAGGGCCGGGGCGGAGATGGCCTTGGGCGGGTTGGACGCCCCCTGGCCGACGCCGACCGTGTCGAACGCCTTGGCGGGTATGCCGGTCAGGGTCGAGGCCACCGCCGCGTCGAGGGGCGTCGCCCCTGCCGAGGTCTTCTTCGGCGCGACCAACGAGACGACGACCAGCACGGCCACGACGACGACGACGGCCACGACCGCGCCGATGGCGATCAGGAGCCGACGGCGGCGTTCCTGTGCCTGTTGTTGCGCCCGCAACTGCTTGAGCCGGGCGTTGTCCCCTCGCGCACTCTTCGCCACGGCGCCACGCTACCCAGCAACGCTGTGGAGCACGTGTGGCTTCGGGTCAACGGCGAGCCGCGGCGCGGCGGCGCGCGATCTCGTAGAGGGTGACGCCGGTGGCGACACCGGCGTTGAGCGACTCGACCGCGGACGACATGGGGATGGACACGATCTGGTCGCACGTCTCGCCCACGAGGCGGGACAGGCCCTTGCCCTCGGAGCCCACGACGACGACGACCGGTTCGGTGGCGAGCGGCAGCCCCGGCAGCTCCACCTCCCCGTCCATGTCGAGGCCGAGCACGAAGAACCCCGCCTTCTGGAACATCTGCAGGGTCCGCGTTAGGTTGGCGACCCGGGCCACCGGCACCCGGGCGGCCGCACCGGCCGAGGTCTTCCAGGCGCTGGCGGTGACGCCGGCCGAGCGGCGTTCGGGAACGACCACGCCGTGCCCGCCGAACGCGGCCACGGAACGGATGACCGCGCCGAGGTTGCGGGGGTCGGTGATCCCGTCGAGGGCGACGATGAGCGGTATGCCCGGGGCCTGAGGGTCGACGAGGTCGGCGACGTCGGTGTAGGCGTAGGGCGGCACCTGGAGCGCGAGGCCCTGGTGGACCCCGCCGTCGGTGAGCCGGTCGAGCTCGCCGCGGGGCGTCTCCAGGACGGGGATCCCGCGCTCGGTCGCCGTCTTGAGGGCCTCACGCACCCGGTCGTCGGCGTCGACCCGGCCCGCCACGTACATGGTCGTCGCGGGGATCTCGGCCCGCAGCGCCTCGACGACCGCGTTGCGCCCGGCGACGATCTCCGAGGTCGCCTTGCCACCGCGTCCCGCGGGGCCGCCCCGTCCACCGGCGGACCCGCGACCCGTGCCCCCGGCGCTCCCGCCACGGCCCGCCGACCGCGACCCCGCGGCATACCCGCCCCGGCCCGCGTCGGCGCCGCTCCGCGACCCGGCGGAGCCGGCCTTCTTGGCCGCGGGGTGCCACTCGCGCTCGGCCGCCTTGGGCGTCGGGCCCTTGCCCTCCAGCCCGCGCTTGCGGTTGCCGCCGGAGCCGACGGTGGCGCCCTTGGTGCTCTTGGTCGACTTGCGGACGGCTCCGCGGCGCTGGGAGTTCCCGGGCATGTCAGTCCTCGTTCCGACGGGCGAGCGACCAACGAGCCCCGGACGGGGTGTCCTCGATGGCGATACCCGCAGCGGCGAGCCGGTCGCGGATCGCGTCGGCCGTGGTGAAGTCTCGGGCGGTGCGCGCCGCCTGCCGCGCGACGAGCTCGGCGGCGATGACGGCGTCGAGCGCGTCGAGCGCGTCGCTCGACGCGGAGGTGTCGGCCCCCCGCCAGGTCGGCGACAGGGGGTTGACCCCGAGCACCTCGGTCATGGCGACCACCTGGGCGCCGGCGGTGTGGGCGGCGTCGTCACCGCCGTCGTCGAGCGCGGTGTTGCCCGCGCGAACGGTCTCGTGGACGACCGCAAGCGCGCCCGAGACGCTGAGGTCGTCGTCCATGGCCTCCACGAACGCCGCCGGCAGCTCGGCCGGGGCGCCGTCCAGCGGGCGCATCCGCTCGACCCGCTCGAGGAACCCGGCGATCCGGTCGACCGCGGCCTGCGCCTCGGCCAGGGACCCCTCGTGGTACTCGATCATCGACCGGTAGTGGGCGGCGGTGAGGTAGTAGCGCACGGCCAGGGGGGAGGCGACCTGGACGACCCGGCTCACGGCGAGGGCGTTGCCGAGGGACTTGCCCATCTTCTGGCCCTTGACCGTCACCCAGGCGTTGTGGAGCCAGTAGCGCGCGAACCCCAGGCCGGCGGCGTGCGACTGCGCCTGCTCGTTCTCGTGATGGGGGAAGCGCAGGTCGATGCCGCCGCCGTGGATGTCGAAGGTGTCACCGAGGTACCTGCGGGCCATGGCCGAGCACTCGAGGTGCCAGCCCGGCCGGCCGGCTCCGTAGGGCGTCGACCAGGACGCGGTCTCGGGCTCGTCGGCCTTGCGGCCCTTCCAGAGCGCGAAGTCGCGGGGGTCCTTCTTGCCGCGAGGGTCGGCGTCCTCGGCGGCCGCCATGTCGTCGGGCGACTGGTGGCTGAGGGAGCCGTAGTCGGGCCAGGACGGGACGTCGAAGTAGACGTCCCCGGAGTCGTCGGGAGCGGGGTAGGCGTGGCCCTTCTCGACGAGCCGGTCCATCAGCGCGACCATCTCGGGGATGTGGCCTGTCGCCCGTGGCTCGTAGGTCGCGGGCAGCACCCCGAGCTGGTCCAGCGCCTGGGCGGTCATCCGCTCGTTCCGGTAGGAGAGCGCGAACCAGGGCTCACCGGACTCGGCGGCCTTGCGCAGGATCTTGTCGTCGATGTCGGTGACGTTGCGCACGAGCGTGACGTCGTAGCCGTGCCCCGTCTCGAGCCACCGGCGCAGCACGTCGAAGGCCACGGCGAACCGGACGTGACCGATGTGCGGCGCACCCTGGGTGGTGAGCCCGCAGATGTACATGCCGACCTTGCCCGGCTCCAGGGGTTCGAAGTCGCGCAGCGCACGCGCGGCGGTGTCGTAGAGACGCAAGGGCACCGACGGAGTTTACCGGCGGGCGGGCGTGCTCCCGCCGATCCGGCCGAGGCGCACGGCGAGGGAGATGCCGAGCAGGGAGACGGCGCTGACGAGCAGGCATACCGTGACGAGGGCGGGGCCCGATCCGCGCCCGGCGGCCAGCGTGAGGTAGACGGTGCCGACGAGAGCCGCGCCGAGGGATAGGCAGGTCTGCTGGGCGGTGATGAGGATGCCGCTGCCCAGACCGGCCTGCTCGGGCGGCACCTGCGAGAGGACCAGGCCGAAGAGCGGGGTCATGACCAGCGCACCGCCGGTCCCGGCGACGGCCATCGGCAGCGCGAGGTTGAGCGGGGTCACCTGCGGCCAGACCGCGGCTACGGCGCCGGCGAGGGCGGCATACCCGACGAGCTGGATGACCCAGCCGGCCACGAGGGTGCGCGAACCCCACCGGCGTTCGATCCGTGGGAAGTAGGCCGACACCACCATGAACGCGGCGGCCAGGGGCAGCAGGGTCAGCCCCCCCATCAGCGGAGTGAGGTGGGCGTCACCCTGGGTGGCGAGGGCGAAGACGAACATGAACCCGCCGAAGGTCGTGAAGTAGCAGACAGCGGTGAGCAGTCCGAGCCGCATCGCCGGCAGCGCGACGACGCGCGGTGAGACGAGCGCGGCCCCGCCTCTCCGTTCTCGTCGGCGTTGGTGGGTGGTGAGCAGCAGCGCGGCGGGGATGGTCGCGACGAGGGTGAGTGTGGTCCAGAGCGGCCACCCCAGCGGGCGGCCCTCGGTCAGGGGCAGCAGCAGCAGGACCAAGGTGGTGCCGAGGATCACTGCGCCGAGGGCGTCGAGCGGGAGCCGTTCGCTGGCCCGGGTCTCCGGGATGAGCCGCCAGGCGGCGACGAGGCTGGCCAGGCCGACGGGGACGAAGACGAGGAAGACACTGCGCCAGCCCAACCCGAAGAGGTCGGCGCTGACGAGGACGCCGCCGAGCACCTGCCCCAGGGCGGCGGCCACGCCACCGGAGGCGCTGAACAGGCCGATGGCGCGGGTACGCGAGTCGCCCTGCAGGGTCGCGCCGATGGTCGAGAGCACCTGGGGCGTCATCAGGGCGGCCAGCGCGCCCTGCAGGACCCGGGCGATGAGCAGGACGGTCAGGTTGGGGGCGAGACCGCAGACCAGCGCGGCCAGTGAGAACCCGGCCATGCCGAGGAGGAACAGCCGGCGTCGACCGTGGGCGTCGCCCAGCCGGCCGCCGAGGACGACCAACGCTGCATTGGCGATGCCGTAGCTGCCGACGACGAGCTGGAGACCCGCGGCCGAGGCGCCCAGCCCCTGGCCGATCCCC
>JBDSYO010000502.1:0-2625 GCA_039925625.1 Lapillicoccus sp.
CCCTGGGCCGGCTGCTGAGCCGGCCGGTCGGCGGCGTGCTCTCCCGCGAGCTGGTCGTCGTCGCCGCCAAGGGCGTCGAGCGCTGGCTGACCCAGCGCCTCTCGCACGTGCTCGGCGCCGACGAGCACGGCAACGGGGTATGCGCGGGGGTCGACTTCGTGCGGCCGGCCACCCTTATCGGGCTGCTCACCGGCTCCGACGAGACCGACCCGTGGGACCCCGACCAGCTCGTCTGGCCCGTGCTCACCGTCGTCGACGCGAGCAGGGCTGAGCCATGGTGCGACGCACTCGCCCGTCACCTCGGGAAGGGCCGTGAGGGCGACGCGTACGAGCTGCGGCAGGAACGGCGCTGGACCGTCGCCCGCCGCCTCGCCGGCCTCTTCGGCACGTACGCCCGTGACCGGCCCACCATGCTCGAGGACTGGGCGGCCGGCGGGGACGGCGACGGCGCCGGTGGCCGCGTCGACCCCGACCTCGCCTGGCAGCCCGAGCTGTGGCGCCGCGTCGCCGCGTCCATCGACGCACCCACCCCCGTCAGGCGGCACCGCCAGACCTGCGCGTCCATCCGCGCCGGAGCCCCCCTCGCCCTGCCCGACCGGCTCTCGCTCTTCGGCTACACCCGGCTCGCTGTCACCGAGCTCGAGCTCGTCGCCGCCGTCGCGGAGGTGCGCGAGGTGCACCTCTGGCTGCCGGTGCCCTCCCCCACGTCCTGGCGTGCGCTCGCCCCGGTCGTCACCGCCGGACCGACCAAGCGCCAGACCGACCCCGCGGTCGAGCAGGTGCGACACCCGCTCACCGCCGCCCTGGGACGTGACGTGCGGGAGATGCAGCGCGCTCTGAGCATCGTGGCCGGGACGCCGGCGGCCGAGCCAGAGACCCCGCATACCGAGACACCCGACACCCTGCTCGGCTGGCTGCAGCACGACCTGCGCACCGACAACGTGCCCGATCCCGCCACCCGCGCCACGCGTACGCCCGGCGCCGGCGACACGACCGTGCAGGTGCACGCCACCCACGGCATTCCGCGCCAGGTCGAGGTGCTGCGCGACGTGCTCACCGGACTGCTCCAGGACGACCCCACCCTCGAGCCGCGCGACATCATCGTCATGTGCCCTGACGTCGACGCATACGCGCCAGCGATCACCGCCGCGTTCGGACTCGGGTCGCTCATCGAGGGCGGCCACCCCGGCCACCAGCTGCGGGTGCAGCTCGCCGACCGCGCCCCCCGCGTCACCAACCCCGTGCTCGCCGTGGCCGCCGACCTCGTGGGCCTCGCCGCCGGGCGCGCCACCCTGAGCGACGTGCTCGCGCTGGCCGCATCGCCCCCGGTGAGCAGGCGGTTCGCCTTCACCGACGACGACCTCGCCACCGCCGAGAGCTGGGCCCGGCAGGCCGGCGTGCGGTGGGGGCTCAGCGCGCCGCTGCGCAAGGCGTACAAGCTCGAGCGCTTCGGCCAGAACACCTGGCAGACCGGGCTCGACCGGCTGCTCGCCGGGGTCGCCGTCGCCGAGCACGACCTCCTCGTGGGCGACGTCCTGCCCCTCGACGACGTGTCGAGCTCGGACATCGACCTCGCCGGACGGCTGGCCGAGCTCGTCGGCCGCGTTCAGGACTGCGTCGAACGGTTGCAGGACCCCGGGCCGGTGCGGGAGCGGCTCGCGGTGCTGCGCGAGACGGTGCTTTCGCTCAGCGAGACGGCACCCGGGGACGCCTGGCAGATCGCCCAGTTCGAGCGCACCATGGCTCGCGTCGCCGCCGGGGTCGACGCCCACGCGGCGCCCGACACCCAGGTGCGGCTCACCGACCTGCGAGGCATGCTCGACGTCGAGAGCGGCGCCCGCCCGACGCGCGCCAACTTCCGCACCGGCAACCTCACCGTCTGCACCATGGTGCCGATGCGGTCGGTGCCCCACCGGGTCGTCTGCCTGCTCGGCCTCGAGGACGGCACCTTCCCCCGCACCCAGACCGTCGACGGCGACGACGCCCTCGCCCGCGACCCGGTGACCGGCGAGCTCGACCTCCGCAGCCAGGACCGGCAGCTGCTGCTCGATGCCGTCATGGCCGCCACCGAGCGGCTGGTCCTGCTCTACACCGCGGTCCACCCGGGCAACGGCCAGGAGCGGCCCCCCTCGGTGCCCCTGGGTGAGCTGCTCGACGCGCTCGACCGCACCGCCGCCGAGTCCGTGCGCGACCGCATCCTCACCCGGCATCCGTTGCACCCCAATGACGTTCGTAACCTCACCCCGGATGCGCTCGCCTCCTGTGGCCCGTTCAGCTTCGACCCCGCCGCCCTGCGCGGGGCCCGTGCGGCGGCCGACCCGCTCGACCGACCGACCCCGTTCCTCGACGCACCCCTGCGCGACGCGGAACCGCGCACCGACCTGGCCCTGGCCGACCTCCAAGCCTTCTTCGCCAACCCAGCGCGCGCCTTCCTCCGGCAGCGGCTCGATATCGCGACGCCCGGCGAGCCCGACCAGGGCGACGAGGCCATCCCCGTCGACCCCGACGCGTTGGCGCAATGGGCCGTCGGCGACCGCATCCTGCGGCGCCTGCTCGCCGGCACCGACGCCCAGGTGGTGTTCGACGCCGAACCGCCGCGGGGCGGCCTGCCACCGGGGATGCTCG
>JBDSYO010000503.1:0-3695 GCA_039925625.1 Lapillicoccus sp.
CGCCTGACTTGGGCGGGGCCGGGGGGCGGCCACTAGGCGGCGTAGTCACCCTTCACCCAGCCGATGACGGCCCGCCCGATGGCCGAGGTGGGGGCGTCGCGCGTCGGGCCGTCCAGCACCAGGGACACCCCGTGGCCCGACGTGTCCCACAGGAACCGCGTGACCGGACTGGCGGACGCGAGCACCTCCGAGTGGAGCTTCTGGCTGTCGGACTCCTCGTCGTGTGACCCGGCTCCCAGGACCGGCACGGTCAGGGCGGCGAGAGCGGGGCCGGTCCTCATGGGGCCGAACCCGAAGCCGCTCAGGTCGACGACGGCATCCGGCCTCGCCACCGAGGCACTGACTGCGGCCACCGTGCCGCCGAGGGACGCCCCGACGACCGTCACCCGCGTGGCACCCGTGTCGCGCAGGCGCGCCACGGTGCGAGCGACCTGGTCGGTGTAGTCGCCGGCCCAGGCGGTGCCGCACGTCGACGTCCCGTAGTCGCAGAAGTCGAGCAGCACGGCGCGGACGCCCTGGTCGGCGAGGCGGTTGGCGAACCGCCACCACCCGCACGAGGCCACGCGGTCGGTCTGGTGCAGAAGCAGCGCCACCGTCGGCCCGCGGCCCACCGTGACCACGCTGAGGCGCTCGCCCGCCGGGCCCGGAACGGTGTCGGACGTCGTCTCGGCGTCGGGACCGCCGCACCGCCGGCCCATCGTCGTCGTCGGCGTGCCGCTGGCGGTCGTCGGCGTCGCGGTGGCGCTCGTCGGGGTACCCGTTGTTGCCGGCAGGGGTGTCGACGCGGCGGTGGGTGGCGCGGCCGTGGTGGCTGGCGCGGCCGTGGTGGGTCCCGGGGCGCCGCAGGCGGCCAGCAGCAGCAGGGCGAGCAGGGCGGCATACTGACGTCCTCCGGGTGACATATGTCGATAGTGACATAGACGTACAGTCGGGGTCCATGACGTCGACGTTGGGGCACACCCTGCTCGGCCTCCTCGCCGCGCGCCCGTCCACGGGCTACGACCTCGCCCGCCGCCTGCGCCGGCCGGTCGGCTACTTCTGGTCGGCCGGGCACAGCCAGATCTACCCGGAGCTGGCCCGGCTCGAGGGGGACGGGCTGCTGCGGCATACCGTCGTGGCCGGCGCGGGCCCGCGGGACACCAAGCGCTACCGGGTGACGGCCGCCGGACGCCGCGCCCTCCGCGCCTGGCTGCTGGCCACGACGCCGGACGTGGACGAGCGAGAGATCCTGCTGCGGGTCTACCTGCTCTTCGCGCTCAGCCCGGCCGAGGCCGTGGCGGTCGTCGAGGCGGTGCGGGAGCACCACCGCCGGACCCTCGCCGAGTTCCTCACCCACCGCACCGACGACGACGCGGCCACGCAGGAGTGGGGCCCCGACGTGACGTCCCGCACCACCCTCGAGTGGGGGATCACCTTCGAGGAGGGCCGGATCCGTTGGTGCGAGGGCATACTCGTCGACCTGCGACGCCGGCTAGCAGAACCACTGGTCAGCCCGCCGTCTCCGCCGCGGTGAGCCACGCCAGCTCGAGGTCGTCGCGCTCGTCGATGAGCGCCCGCAGCCGGGTGTCGAGCCCCAGGACGGCCGCGTGCTCGGCCGCGCGCTCCACCAGCTCGGTATGCAGCCGCTGCTCCTCCTGAGCCAGCCGGGCCAGCCGCCGCTCGATGCGGCTCATCTCCTTGCGGGCCTCCCGCACCTCGGCAGCGTTCGGAGCGTTGGGGACGCCGCTGCCCGCATCGGTTCGTGCGGCGGGGGTACCGAATTCGGTGCGGTCCAGAGCACGACCGGGGGAAGGAGGGGCGGGGGAAGGGGTGTGGGGGTGGTAGGCGGCGAGGAGCTGGAGGTACTGCTCGACGCCTCCCGGCATCTCGCGCAGGGCGCCGTCACCGAGCAGGGCGAGCTGGCGGTCGGCGACGCGTTCGAGCAGGTAGCGGTCGTGGGAGACAACGATGAGGGTGCCCGCCCAGCCGTCGAGCACGTCCTCCAGCGAGGTGAGGGTGTCGATGTCGAGGTCGTTCGTGGGCTCGTCGAGGATGAGCACGTTCGGCTCGGTCATGAGGAGCCGCAGCAGCTGCAGCCGGCGCCGCTCCCCTCCGGAGAGGTCGCCGACCCGGGTCTGCTGGCGCCCGCCGGTGAAGCCGAGCCGGGTGGCCAGCTGCGACGCGGTCACCTCCTTGCCGCCGAGCATGGTGACCGACCGCACGTCCTCGACGGCCTCGATGACCCGCCATGCGTCATATCGCTCGAGCTCGCGCACCTCCTGGGTGAGGAAGCCGATGACGACGGTCTTGCCCGCGCGGCGGGTGCCGGAGCCGAGGGTCTGGTCGCCGGTGATCGCCCGCAGCAGCGTGGACTTCCCCGCGCCGTTGACCCCGACGATCCCCACCCGCTCCCCCGGCGCCAGGCGCCAGGTGACCCGGTCGAGGATCCGCCGCCCGCCCAGCTCGACGGTGGCGTCGACGAGGTCGACGACGTCCTTGCCGAGCCGGGTCGTGGCGAACCGCACCAGCTCCACGTCGTCGCGCGGCGGCGGCTCGTCCTCGATGAGGGCGTTGGCGGCGTCGATCCGGAACCGCGGCTTGCTCGTGCGGGCCGGCGGACCGCGCCGCAGCCACGCCAGCTCCTTGCGCAGGAGGTTGTCGCGGCGGTCGGCGACCACCGCGGAGATCCGCCCGCGTTCGGCCCGGGCCAGCACGTAGGCCGCGTAGCCCCCCTCGTAGGCGTTGACGGTGCCGCCCACGACCTCCCACGTCTGGGTGGCGACGGCGTCGAGGAACCATCGGTCGTGGGTGATGGCCACGAGCGCGCTGTCGGCGCGGGTCCGCCGGGTGACGAGGTGGTCGGCCAGCCACGCGACCCCCTCGACGTCGAGGTGGTTGGTCGGCTCGTCGAGCATGAGCACATCGGGGTCGACGACGAGCAGCCGCGCGAGGGCCAGCCGCCGTCGCTCGCCGCCCGAGAGGGGCCCGACGACGGCGTCCAGCCCGCCCACCGACGGCGCGTCGATGCCACCGAGGAGCCCGGTCAGGACATCGCGGACGCGGGAGTCACCGGCCCAGACGTGCTCGGGGATGTCGCCGACGACCGCCTCCCGCACGGTCCAGCCCGGGTCGAGGGTGTCGACCTGGCTCAGCAGGCCGATGGTGACCCCGCCGGCGCGCGTCACCCGTCCGGAGTCGACCGGCTGCTCGCCCGCCAGCACCCGCAGCAGGGTCGACTTGCCGCCACCGTTGCGCCCGACCACCCCGATCCGCTGGCTCGTCCCGACCCCGGTCGAGAGCGTGTCGAGGACGCTGGTCGTGCCGAAGACGAGCGTCGCCCGTTCGAGGGCGATGAGGTTGGCCATGACGTATGCGGGTCCCGGTCGACTCGGTGGGGCTCAGCCGCGGGCCGTCGGGCCGGGCACGACCTGGGCCCCGTGGACCGGGCCCTTGGCCCGGCGCACCTCACCGGCCACCCCTGACGCGGTCAAGGAGACGCAAAGGTCGAGCGCCGCCTCGGGAGAGTCGGTGAGGAACGCCACGGTCGGGCCCGAGCCGCTGACGATGCCGCCCACCGCGCCGTACTCGAGGCCGGCCACCAGGACTTCGCCGAGGCCCGGCTGGAGCGACAGTGCGGCGTCGCCCAGGTCGTTGGTGAGCGCGGCGCCCAGGGCGCGCACGTCGCCGGAGCGCAGCGCCGTCATCATCTCGGTCGA
>JBDSYO010000504.1:0-3764 GCA_039925625.1 Lapillicoccus sp.
GACAGTCCGCACTCGCGACCGGTCTCGGGTTCTTCACGACGTTCATGCTCGTCTTCGCGGGCATCGCCCTGTTCGTCGGCTCGTTCATCATCGTCAACACCTTCACGATGGTGGTCGCCCAACGCACCCGGGAGCTGGCTCTGCTGCGGGCCATCGGTGCATCTCGCGCCCAGGTCCTGCGGGTCGTACTCGGCGAAGCGGCCGTCGTCGGAGCCGTAGGCTCCCTTCTCGGCGTCGCTCTCGGACTACTCATCGCCGCCGGTGCCAAGATCCTCATCACCACCTTCCTCGGAGCGGACCTCGGCTCGGGACTCCCCCTCACCGCCGCCACCGTCCTCGTGAGTGTCGTTGTCGGGACCCTCGTGACGTTGGCCGCCGCAGTCCTGCCAGCGATGCGTGCTGCGCGCACCCCACCGGTGACCGCCATGACGCTGGACGTCGGCGTTGCTCCTGTGAGCCTCCGGCGCCGCGGCATCACTGGGGCGGGCCTCATCGGTGCCGGCACCGCGCTGCTGGCCTACAGCGTCACCCGGCAACCCGACGTCCCCTGGGTCGCAGCCGGGACCGGGGCCGGGCTCAGTGTCGTCGGGATGCTGGTCGTCGCCCCCCTGGCCGCCCGGCCGGTCGTCAAGACCATCGCCTGGCCGCTGGTCGCCGTCACCGTCATCGTCGCCAAGCTGGCGCGGGAGAACGCTCTCCGTGTACCCCGACGCACCGCCACAACCGCCAGCGCCCTGATGATCGGCTTGGCGCTGATCGCCGGCATCTCCGTCCTCGCATCCAGCGCGAAGGCCAGCATCACCCAGAGCGTCGCGGTCCAGCTCACCTCCGACTATGTCCTCACGGGCGGCGGCAGCCCCGTCCCGGCCACGCTCGAAGCCCGAGTAGCCGACCTGCCGGGTGTGAAGTCGGCCAACGCTCTCAGCTCGGTCGGGGTGACCATCGGCACCTTCTCCACCGCCGCGACCGCAACGACCGCGACTGGACTGGCGGACAACTTCGTCACCTCGACAGTGGCCGGCCACCTCGACAGTCTCACCGGGCACACCATCCTCGTCGACGAGACCACCGCCCGCGCCAACACGTGGCACGTCGGCGACACCCTCGTCGCCACCGTTGGCACCAAAACTGGTCAGACGCTCACGATCGGCGGCGTTTTCGCCGACAACGCCGCCTTCAGCTCCCACATCATCGTGGACCGCTCCCTCTACCTAGCCGCGGCTCCGGCTAGCGGCCAGGTCGACACCGGCGTCTACGTCCGCGCGGCACCGGGCGCTGACCTCGGCACGCTGCGCGCGGACCTCGTCACCCTGGTGAAGCCGTTCCTTGTCGTGTCCGTGCAGAACGGCCAAGAGTTCGCGGACGCGCAGGGCGCCTCCATCGACACCATCATCAACCTCCTCTACGTCCTGTTGCTCTTCAGCGTCGTCGTCGCCGTCCTCGGCATCATCAACACCCTCGCCCTCTCCGTGTTCGAACGGACCCGCGAGATCGGCCTCCTGCGCGCCATCGGGCTCCGCCGAAGCCAGCTCGCCGGCATGATCACCATCGAGGCCGTCACCACCGCCGTGTTCGGCGCCGTCCTGGGCACGGTCCTCGGCCTCGGCCTCGGCGTCGCCCTCCAGCACGGCCTCCAGTCGCAGGGGCTCACCGTGCTCGCCATCCCGTGGGGGCTCGTCCTGACCATGCTCGTCTCGTCCGCAGCCGTCGGCGTCGTTGCGGCAGCGCTCCCGTCGCTTCGAGCCGTCCGGCTCACCATCCTCAGGGCGATCGCCAGCACCTGAGCCGCTGACCTATCACCGAAGGCACCAACCATGACGAACCTCCTGCACCAGGCCCACCGACGGTCGTTCGCGCCGTCGGCGCCGAGCCCCACAACCGCCCGGTCGGGCCTGCCGGCAGCCGCCGGTACCCTCCTGGTCACCGTCGGGTGGGCCCTGCTGGCTGCCTGGTGGACCCCGCGAGGACCCGTCACCACAGTGCAGGCGGTGACGACCATCGCCGTCAGCCTGGGCGTCGGTGCCCTGGCCGGGTGGTGGCTGCGTAGCCGGTGGGCCATGCTGGCGACCCCGGTGGCCTTCGCAATCGTCTTCGAGGTCGCCCGCGTCGGCACCGACGGCCCCTTGGTGGACGGCATCCGCCTGAGCGGGACGTTCGGCGTGCTCGCATTCCTGCTTGGACGCGGCCTCCACGCGGTCCTGGCGCTGGCGCCGATGATCCTGGGCGCAGTCCTCGGCGCCGCCCTCGCCCGGAGACGAGAGAACAGGCCGGCCGCCCACGGACGCCGACGGGCCGGACTCGTCGTCCGACGGGCCACGACTGGGGTCACCGTCCTGGCGCTGCTGGCGCTGACGGCCGGTCTCAGCCGACCCGCCGGCACGGACGCCCTCGTCACCGACACCGGCTCTCCCGTCCAGGGCAGTGTGGCCGAGCTGACCAGCGTCCCGATCGGCGGTCACGACCAGACGCTGATGATCCGCGGTGACAGCACCTCGAACCCGGTGCTGCTGTTCCTCGCCGGCGGCCCCGGTGGGACCGAGCTTGGTGCGCTGCGCCGTCACGGCCAGGCGCTCGAGAAGGACTTCCTCGTCGTCACCTGGGACCAGCGGGGTACCGGGAAGTCCTCCGACGCCTTGGAGCCCACCGCCACTCTGACCCTCCAGCAGGCCGTCACCGACACCACCGAGGTCAGCAACTACCTGCGCGGCCGGTTCGGGCAGGACAAGATCTACCTCCTTGGCCAGTCCTGGGGCACGATCCTCGGCGTCCTGGCCGCCCAGCAGCACCCGGAGCTGTACCGCGCATACATCGGCGTGGGCCAGATGGTCGACCCCCGCGAGACCGACGAGGTGTTCTACCAAGACACGCTCGCCTGGGCGCGGAACACCAACAAGACCGGCCTGGTCGACCAGCTGACCACCGCCGGCCCACCCCCGTACACCGACATGCTCGACTATGAACCGGTCCTCACGAACGACAGCCTGGTCTACCCGTACGACCACACCCACAACTCCGAAGGCGCCGGCGGCTTCTCCACCAACCTGTTCGTCAACGAGTACACGCTCATGGACCAGCTGCACGCCTTCGCGGGCTTCTTCGACGTCTTCACCGTCCTGTACCCGCAGCTGCAGAACCTCGATCTGCGCCGAGACGCCACCCGCCTACGTGTCCCGGTCTACCTCGTCGAGGGACGGTTCGAGGCCCCCGGCCGGTTGGGGCCAGCCACCCAGTGGTTCAGCCTCCTCGACGCCCCAGCCAAGCACCTCGTCACATTCGACACCTCCGGCCACCGGGCCTTGTTCGAACAACCCGAACTCTTTCAACAGCTCATGACCGACACCGTCCTCGCCCAGACCTGAGACGACAACGCCGCGAAACGCACCTCACACCCCTCCCAAAAGGACCGCAGTGACCAGCCGCGGCGGCCGGCTCCGGCCGAAGCCTCGGCGCGTGCCTGTTCACCGCTATGCCCCTCAACCTCAACATCGGCCCGACGAGGCGCCGTCCCTGAGGTGCCAACCCGAGAGAGGGCAACCAGCCACCCGATCACGACTGCCTCTCAGCCCGGTGGCCAACCACCACGCGCGAGACCGATCGATGCCCCTGCGAGCTTCTGGCCCAGCCTGTTCCAGCTGGGCTACGGACGAGGCGGCTGGTAAGCGACGACCGGCTCGAGCAAGGCATCGGGGGGCAGGCTCATTCGCCCAAGGAGGTCGAACCGCAGGATCATCCTCCAGACGTCGGCTGCGCTCAGCTTCGCCGCC
>JBDSYO010000505.1:0-5765 GCA_039925625.1 Lapillicoccus sp.
TCGCCGACCTCGTCGCCCAGGGCGTGCAGGGCAGCGACGTCGCGTCGGTGCAGGTGCGCGCCTTCGCCGGCGCAGCGACGTTCGACGCCGTGGCCGACGGTGAGCTCGCCGCCCGGTTCAGCGTCCCCACCACGGTGGCGGTGGCCCTGCTCGACGGCCGGCTCGACGAGACGACCATGACCGACGAGCGGGTGCGCGCCGCCGATGTCTGCGAGCTGGCCGCGCGGGTCACCGTCGTGCACGACCCGGCCCTCGACACGGCATACCCCTCAGGTCGCCCTGCCCGGGTCACGGCGCACCTGCGTGACGGGTCGCTCCACGAGGCCGGCGCGGACCGACCTCGCGGCGACGCCGACCGGGCGCTCAGCCGAGACGCGCTGCGGGACAAGGCTTATCGGCTGCTCACGGGCCGGTTCGGCGACGCGGGGAGCGCAGTGCTCGAGGCGGTGCACGGTGTCGGAGCGGGCATGCCGGTCGCCGAGCTCGGGCGAGCCATCCGGCACGCGGGCGGTGAGGCCGCGTGATCCTGAGCCGGCACGACGGGGCGCTTCGCCTGGTGCCCCAGAACGAGCACGGGCGTCTCGCCGGCGTGCTCGCCGGGGCCTGGGGCAACGCCGACGTCGAGGCGCCACGCCCCGGACCGTCGGTCGTCACCGCGGCGGCTCGTCACGACGAGGGCTGGCGCACCCCCGATGCGCGGGTGCTCTTCGACGAGGCGGCCCGGCGCCCGCTGCACTTCCTCGACATCGAAGCCGGTGCCCACATCCGCCTCTACCGGCACGGGGTCACCACGGTGAGCGCCGCCGACGCCTACGCGGGCCTGCTGGTGGGGATGCACTGGACCGGCCTCTACCGCTCCCGGTGGACCGCGCCAGGTGGCGGCTCCCGCGTCGGTCAGGGACCACAGGCACGCGCGGCGCAGGAGCGTGTGGTTAGGGCGGAGCAGCGTCGGTGGGTCGACGCTTTCGAGCTGGCGTGGACGGAGCGCGAGCCCCGGGCCGCCTTCGAGACCCGCCTCTGGCACAACTACGAGCTGCTGCAGCTGTGGGACCTGCTCTCCCTCTTCCTGTCCGTGGCCCCGTCGCAGCCCGGCCAGGGCGAGGCGGTGCCCTGGGGTCCGCAGCTCCGCGAGCTCGAGCACGAGGCACGTCCGGTGCTCCTCCCGGCCGTCGGAGAGCGGCCCGGTGGACCCCGGATCGCCCTGACCGCAACGGTTTCCGCGCCGGGCGTCGTGACCCTCGACCCTTTCCCGTTCGCCGCACCCGTCGAGCTGCACGTCGAGCACGTCGTCATCCCCGACCGTGAGTGGTCACCGGCCGCCGCTCGCCGGGCGGTGCGGCAGACCAGCCCGACGGCCACGTCCTGGCGCCTCGACCCCTCCCTCAAGAAGAACCCGGTTGCCGGGGGGCCGACGTGACCCGCCCGCCCGACGACGTCGCCGCCCGGGCCGAGGCCTTCGTCCGACATGAGGCCGGCTTCGCGCAGGTGACCACCCTCGACGCCTACGGATACCCGGTCAGCCGGTCGATGACCGCCTTCCTCGACGACGGGTTCGTGGTCGAGCTGGTGCAGCGCCGCGTCCACCGGCGCCTGGCGCAGCTCGCCGCCGACCCACGCCTGCTGACGACCTGGGTCGGCGCCCCGGCCCCGGCTGCGTCCAACGAGCGTCCGCACGTGTTCGACCTCGGCCGTCTCCCCGACCGCGCCGTCATGGTGCGGGGCGCGGCGCAGGTCATGGACGACGACTGGACCTGGGAGGTCTACGCGCGCCACCGCGCCGAGCACCTCGCCGTCGGCAACGACCGCGCACCGACGCGCGACCGGGCGCAGGTCGCCGCCGACCTCGTCGGGATGCGCGTCGTGCCCTACCGCGTCCGGCTCGAGGGCTTCGGCGCCGGCGCCCAGTCCTACGACTGGGCCGTCGGCCGGCCTCTCGACCGAACCCCACCCTCAGCCCCACCTCCACCACCACCACAAGGAGCGCCATGAGCGTCAAGACCATCCTCGGCTACGAGATCCAGCCGGGAGTCTCTCCCGAGGAGTACGAGCGCTGGCTCTTCGAGGTGCACGCACCCGACCTGCTCGCCAACCCCCACCTCGACCGCATCGTCTTCAACAAGGTGCTCCGCCCCGTGCGGCAGGCATCGGGCGGCAGCGCCATCGTCCCGGAGGGCTTGAGCTTCTACCGGATCGCGGAGATGCACTACGCCGACGAGGAGGCCTACGCCAAGTACCTCGAGTGGTTCCAGGACAACCCGATCCCAGCGGAGCGCGGGCCGGCCGGCCGCACCGACTTCAAGTTCTACCTCGTCACCGAGAGCACCGAGGTGACCCGCTGAGCCGGTATGCCTCGCTCCTGGCGGAGGGGGAGCGGCTCGTGTCCCGCGCGACGGCGGGAGGACGGCCGACGCTCGCCGAGGCGCTGACCGCGCTGGCGCTCACCTGCGGGGTCTCGCCGGGGTCGGCGTGGCTCGACGCGGCCGTCGGCGCCGGGCTGGCGGAGGACGCGGCCTCGGCGACGTCAGCCGCACCGCCCGCCTCGCCCGTAGCGGGGCTGACGACCTGGGTCCTGCCGGCCGCCGCCTGCGCCCTCGTCAGCACCGCAGGGGCCGACGCCGACGCCGCGACGGCCATGGACGACGGACTACGCGATGTCGCAGCGGCTCTCATGGTGGTGCGTGCGCCGGTGGCGACGGCGCCCGCCGACGAGCCACCGGGCGAAGGGCTCCTGCTCGGCCACGCCCTCGCCGCCGGGTGGCTGGCCACCGAGCTGTGGGCGTCCGGCGTGGTCGGTGCCCCCGGAACGTTCGTCCCGACCGTCGCCGCCGTCGTCGGGGCGCCGTGACCACGCGGCCCCGGCTCCTGCTCAACCTCGCCCGGCCGTGGGGTGAGACCGACCCGTTGACCCTGGCCCGGCGGGCGGTCGAGGTCGGCTTCGACGGCGTCGGCCTGG
The DNA here is from genome assembly GCA_039925625.1 of Lapillicoccus sp. Taxonomy (GTDB): domain Bacteria; phylum Actinomycetota; class Actinomycetes; order Actinomycetales; family Dermatophilaceae; genus Lapillicoccus. Next base: position 2,954 of record JBDSYO010000505.1, read on the forward strand.
CCGACAGCCCCCGCCTCATGCCCGACTGCTGGCTGGAGAGCGAGCGCCTGCTCGCCACGACCTCCACCGCGCTCGTAGGCCCGGTGGTCGCAAGCCTGGGCCTGCGGCACCCGGCCACGGTCGCCGGTGCGCTGCGCACCCTCGAGAACCACCATCCGGGGCGGGCGTTCGCGGTCGTGGGGCGTGGAGAGAGCTCCGTCCGCAACGAGGGCCTCGCCATCCCCTCCCTGCGGGCCTACGCGGACGGGTTGTCCCTGCTGCGCGACCGGCTGCGGGCGGACGACGGAGCCGACCTGCTGCCCGGCCGGCTGCTCGGGGCGGCGTCCGGCCCGCGCACCATCACGGTCACGGCGACGGTTTTGGGCGGAGTGCTCCTCGACGTCGGCAGCGACCCCGGCACGGTGTCCCGGGCGGTCGCGCTGGCTCGCGCCGATGACCCCGCGACCAACGTCTGGCTCTTCCTGCGCGCCCTCGTGGTGCCGGATCCCGCCCAGGCGGCCTCGGCGTCGGCCGCCCTCCTGGGCTCGTGCGCCTCGCGGATGGCCGCCGCACCCGAGTGGTTCGGGCTCGACGCCGAGCAGCTCACCCTGGTCCGCACGGTCGCCGACCGCCACGACTACCTCCAGCACGGCTCGGCCTCGGCGGCCGACGTCGTCGACGACGCACCCGCCCGGCTCGTCCGCGACCGGTTCCTCCTCGTCGCGTCCGCCCCCGAGGTCGCCGCTCGCGTCGCCACACTGACGGGCGACACCGGCATGGGCGGCATGGGCGGCATGGGCGGCATCGACGGCGTCGTGCTCGCGGGCGGCCTGCCCGGGGTCGTCCCCGGGCTGGCCGACCTCGCGGCCGCCGTGACCGCCGGCTTCGCCCCCGTTCCGTCCCAGGAGTCCTCATGACCACGACGTCCGTCACTCCGGCTACCGACGCCATCCGCGATGCCGTGGCGACCTTCGCGGCGACCACCCGCTGGGACGACATCCCGGCTCCCGTGCAGGAGTTCGGCCGGCTGCTCTTCGCCGACACGCTGGGCGCCCTCCTCGGTGGCCTGCGCTACCCGCAGGTGCAGCAGCTGTCCGCAAGGCTCGCCGCCGCCGAGGACCCTGACGCGACCCCCCCGTTCGCCCGCCTCATGGCCCTCGGCACCGCAGCGACGTGGCTCGACGCCGACTCGGGTGGGTCCTTCCACCCACAGGGCCACCGGCTGCCGCCCGTGCCCACGGCCCATCCGGCGCCGCACATCCTGCCGGTGCTGCTGCATACCGCCGCGGAGCAGGAGGTCGACGACCAGCGGCTGCTCGAGGTCTTCCTCGTCGCGGCGGAGGTCGGGATGCGCAGCGGCGTGGCGTCGTCGCTGCGTGTCGGGCTGCACCCGCACGGGGTCCACGGCCCCGGGTCGGCGGGTCTTGCCGCAGCGCTCCTGAGTGGCCAGGGCCCTGAACGCCTCGGCGACGCCTACCTCCTCGGGTCGTGCATGCCGTTGGCCGCGACGCTCGACGTGCCGGTCCGCGGCGGTACCGTCCGCAACGCGTGGACCGGGTTGGGCTCGTACTACGGGGCGCTCGCCGCCGAGCGGGTGGCCGGGGGCGTGCGGTGCGACGACACGGTTTACCGCCGGCTGTTCGACGGGGCGGTCTGCACCGACCTCGACGACAACCTGGCCGTCGGCGAGCTCGGCACCCGCTGGACCATCCTCGACAGCTACCTCAAGCCGTATGCGTGTGCTCGGTGGATCCATCCGGCTCTCGACGCGGCGCGGCTGGCGCTCGCCGGCTTGGGCCCCGGACCCGCGACGGGGATCGAGCGAGTGGAGGTGTCGACGTTCGCCTTCGCCGCCTCCCTCTCGGAGACCGACGTGTCGTCGGATATGCAGGCCCGCTTCTCGCTGCCCTACGCGCTGGCGGCGTTCCTCACCGACGGGGTGCTCGACGCCGGCTCGTTCCTGCCCGACGGGCTGTCCCGACCCGAGGTCACCGCGCTTGCCCGCCGGGTCGAGCTCGTCGAGGACCCGGCGATGTCGGCGGCGCTGCCGCGGGAACGACCGGCCACCGTGACCATCCACCTCGAGGACGGCCGCCGCGGCACCGGCCGGGTGCGCACCGCGCGGGGCAACCCCGACCAGCCGCTCGCGACCTCGGAGGTGGTCAACAAGTTCCGAGGCAACGCCGGCGACCTCGTTCTCGCTGAGCTGGTCGACGAGGTGCTGGCAGCCCTCCTGTCACCGGCCCCGGGGCGGGCGCCGGCGCATACCGTGGCGCGGCTCGCCCGCCGGGTCCTCGGCCTGTAGGCGTCGCGCGTTCCTCCCAGCGAACCGATCCCGCCGGTTCGGGCCGCTGGGCGGAACGGCGGCGAAAATCGTTATAGAAAGCCATAATCAGGCCCTTGACGGCATGCTCCCGGAGCCGCTGCACTAGCGTCGTCTCTCCGCGTCGATCCGGAGGGCGGACCTTCGGGAGCGAGTATGCGTCGAGCACGCGAGGCCAGCACGATGACAACCGGGGCCGGGTTCGGTCCCCGCGCGAGGGTGGTGTTCGCGCTCCTCGTCAGCAGCCTCCTCGTGCTCGGGGTGGCCCTGCCGGCCCAGGCCGGATCGGGGCAGCCCGCTCCGGCCCCGCTGCCGTGCGGCCAGCTGGTCGGGCAGAGCGTCTCTGTGCAGGGTGGCTCGGCGCAGGTCACGACGGCGACCACCGTGGCGGCCGCCGGCACCGCCTCCGGCTCCTGCGAGGTCGCCGGCGCCATCGGTGGCATCCACTTCACTCTTCGACTGCCGTCGGACTGGAACGGTCGCTACTTCCAGACCGGGTGCGGTGGCTTC
>JBDSYO010000506.1:0-3692 GCA_039925625.1 Lapillicoccus sp.
CGGCGTCTCGCTCGTCGACGCGGTGGCTGCCTCCTGCGCCGTGCCGGGAATCTGGCCGCCGGTCACGATCGACGGACGCCGCTACATCGACTGGGGAGTGCGCTCCAGCGCCAACGCCGACCTCGCCGCGGGCGCCGACGAGGTACTCGTCCTCACGCCGACGCTGCCGGACGCCCCGACGAGCTTGGGCGCGGCTTGGGGGACGAGCTCGCCGAGCTCGGTGCGGCGCGGGTGCACGTCATCCACGCCGACGACGCCAGTGTCACCGCGTTCGGTACGAACCCGCTGGACGCGAGCACCCGGGCGCCGTCGGCCGTGGCCGGACGGGCGGTCGGCCGGGCGGCGGCGGCCAGGGTGGCCTCGACGGGCGGCGCCACCGAGGGGTTGAGAGACTGACTCGGTGCCCGAGCTTCCCGAGGTCGAGACCGCGCGGGCAGCCATCGAACGGGCCGGCCTGCACCGCCGTATCGTCGAGGTCGACGACCACGACACCTACGTCTGCCGGCCGCACCAGCCGGGCGAGATCTGCGAGGCCCTGCTCGGGCGCAAGCTGACCGAGACCCACCGCCAGGGCAAGTCGATCTGGTGCGACACCTCGGGCCTCGACGGGTCGGACACGCCCGGGCCGGAGCTGGCGCTGCACCTCGGGATGAGCGGACACATCATCATCACGAGACCGGGTGCCGACATCGTCGACGGCGGCGACTGGCTCGCGACCGGCCGCCGCCGCACCGCCGCGCGCAGCCCGAAGAACCCCGTCTGGAACCGGTTCACCCTAACCTTCGAGGACGGCGGGGAGCTGCGGTTGTTCGACCCGCGGCGGCTCGGTCGCGTCCGCCTCGACGCCGACCACGAGGCCCTCGGCCCCGACGCCGAGCGGGTCACGCTGACGCAGTTCCGCGACCGGGTCGGCCGGGGGACGGCACCGGTCAAGGCCCGACTCCTCGACCAGTCCGTGGTAGCCGGGGTGGGCAACCTGCTCGCCGACGAGACGCTGTGGCAGGCGCGCATCTCGCCCCAGCGGCCGTCGGGCGAGCTCGCCCCGGAGGAGCTTGCACGGCTGCGGCGGGTGCTGCGCGCGGTGACGCGGCGGGCCCTCAAGCGCGGCGGCGTGCATACCGGAGACGTCATCGCCCACCGCCGCCGCGGTGGCCGCTGCCCACGGTGCGGGGCCGAGCTGCAGCGCGCGACCGTCGGTGGCCGCATGACGTTCTGGTGCCCCGTCGAGCAGGTGTGACCTCCCCGGGTAGACCGCTCACGCGCCGCGTTGGGTGTCCTCGAGGAACCGGAAGACGTCGGTGTCGTCGACACCCGGGAACACCCCCGGGGGCATAGCGGCCAGCAGGTGCGAGTGCACGCGGGCGCTCGGCCAGGCCCGGCCCGCCCAGTGCGCGGTCAGCTCGGACGGGGGGACGCTGCAGCAGCTCGGGTCGGGGCAGTGCGAGACCGAGCGGTGGCTGGTGGCCCGGCCGCGCATCCACTTGACGTGCTTGTAGGGCACGCCGACCGACACCGAGAACGTGCCCGCCGGCGTACGGTCCACGACCGAGGTGCACCAGTAGGTGCCGGACCCCGTGTCGGTGTACTGCTGGTACGCCTCGGACAGGTCGGACTGCTCGAAGACCATGCGGGCGGTCCACTGGCGGCAGACCCGCTGGCCCTCGATCGCGCCCGTGGCGTCGGAGGGAAAGTGGACGCCGTCGTTCTCGTAGGCCTTGTAGATGATCCCCGACGACGAGATCCGCATGAAGTGCACGGGCAGGTCGAGGTGGCGGGTGGCGAGGTTGGTGAACCGGTGGGCCGCGGTCTCGTAGGACACGGCGTAGGCGTCGCGCAGGTCCTCGATGGCGATGTCCTTGGCCGCCTTGGCCGCGTGGAGCATCGGGAGGGCGCCGCTCTCGGGGATGAGCAGGGCGGCGGCGAAGTAGTTGACCTCGACCCGCTGCTCGAGGAACGCGCCGTAGTCGGCGGGCGGCTCGTGGCCGAGCACGACGTGGCCGAGGGCCTGCAGGGCCAGGGAGCGGGAGTCGTGCTGGCCGGCGTCGGGCTGGGGGAGGTGGATGCGGTGGTGGGCCAGGTCGGTGACGGTGCGCGTCGACTCCGGAAGGGTGCTGGTGTGCACCAGGGTGAACCCGAGGTGGGCGGCCATCTGGTCGACGTGCGCACGGGTGATCGGGCCCGCGGAGTAGCGGGTGGCGTGCAGGAGGTCGGCGGCGGCCACCTCGATCTCGGCGAAGAAGTTGCCCTGGTCGCGCATCCGCTTCCGCAGAGCGGTGTTGGCCTTGCGGGCGTGCTCCGGTGTCGCCGACTGCTCGGCCCGGATCGAGTCCAGGGTGCGGTGCAGGCCGACCAGCGCCTCGAGGGCGTCGGTGGTCAGGCCCGGCCCGAGGCGGACGGCGGGCAGCCCCGACTCGCGGTAGGAGTCGCGCCGCTGGGCCCGCTCCAGCTCGATCTCCAACGCCGCGCGCCGGCTCGGCGCGGCGACGACGAGCAGGTCGGCGAGCGTCACCCCGAGGGCGGCGGCGAGGGCGTTGAGCACGCTGACCTTGGCCTCCCGCTTGCCGGTCTCGATGAGCGACAGGGCCGACGCGGAGAGTCCGGCGTCGGCGGCCACGTCGCCGAGCGTGCGGCCGGCGGCGCGGCGGACGTGACGGAGCCGGCGACCCACGGTGAGGGGGTCGGGGGCGCCGCCCGGCGCAGGCGGGGCGACGGGCGACAGGATCGGCATGCCTGCACGATATCGCAAGAACAGCGAATATTGACGCAACAATCCTGTAAATAACCGGGTTTGCTCAGGTGAGGCTAGGGCTGTCAGAACAACCCCCGAGTTCTTCCCGAAAGGCCACGTTGTGACCATCACCGCTCCCGCCCCTGCCCGTTCTCACACCGCGCCCACGCGGTCGACCGTCCAGCCGGCCTCAGAGCAGGGCGCAGCCGCCCGGATGCGCCAGGGCTGGTCCGACAACCCCCGCTGGGTCGGCATCGAGCGCAGCTACACCGCCGAGGACGTGCTGCGCCTGCGGGGCACCATCGTCGAGGAGCACACCCTGGCGCGGCGGGGCGCCGAGCGCCTGTGGCAACAGCTGACGACCAAGCCGATGGTGCGAGCGCTCGGGGCGCTCACCGGGCAGCAGGCCGTGCAGATGGTGCGCGGCGGGCTCGAGGCGATCTACCTCTCGGGCTGGCAGGTGGCCGCCGACGCCAACCTGTCGGGCCAGACCTACCCCGACCAGAGCCTCTACCCCGCGAACTCGGTGCCGGCCGTGGTCCGCCGGATCAACAACGCGCTGCTGCGGGCCGACCAGATCGACCACAGCTCGGGCTCGCACCACCCCGACTGGCTCGTGCCGATCGTCGCCGACGCCGAGGCCGGCTTCGGTGGGGCGCTCAACGCGTTCGAGCTGATGAAGCAGATGATCTTCTCGGGTGCCGCGGCCGTGCACTGGGAGGACCAGCTCGCCTCGGAGAAGAAGTGCGGCCACCTCGGCGGCAAGGTCCTCATCCCGACGAGCGCGTTCATCCGCACCCTCGTCGCCGCCCGCCTCGCCGCCGACGTCTGCGACGTGCCGTCCCTCATCGTCGCCCGCACCGACGCGCTCGGCATGGAAGTTCCCGTTGGAGACCACCAGCCCCTCCTCGACGAGCACGAGCGGATTGTCGGTCGCCGCTTTCAACTCCACGGCCACGGTCGC
>JBDSYO010000507.1:0-6564 GCA_039925625.1 Lapillicoccus sp.
ATGCCCGAACCCACGAACACGCCCTCGGCGCCCAACTGCATCATCATCGCCGCGTCTGCAGGGGTCGCGATGCCACCGGCGGTGAACAGCACGACCGGGAGTTTGCCGGCCGCGGCGACCTCCTTGACGAGGTCGTAGGGGGCCTGCAGCTCCTTGGCGGCCACGTAGAGCTCGTCGGGCGAGAGGCTGGTGAGCCGGCGGATCTCGCCGCCGATCTTGCGCATGTGGGTCGTCGCGTTGGAGACGTCGCCGGTGCCGGCCTCGCCCTTGGAACGGATCATCGCCGCGCCCTCGCTGATGCGGCGCAGCGCCTCGCCCAGGTTGGTGGCGCCGCAGACGAACGGCACGTCGAACGCCCACTTGTCGATGTGGTTGGCGTAGTCGGCCGGCGTCAGCACCTCCGACTCGTCGATGTAGTCGACACCGAGGCTCTGCAGCACCTGCGCCTCGACGAAGTGGCCGATGCGGGCCTTGGCCATGACGGGCACCGAGACGGCGGCGATGATGCGGTCGATCATGTCGGGGTCGCTCATCCGCGAGACGCCACCCTGGGCGCGGATGTCGGCGGGCACCCGCTCGAGGGCCATGACGGCCACCGCCCCGGCGTCCTCGGCGATCTTGGCCTGCTCGGCCGTGACGACGTCCATGATGACGCCGCCCTTGAGCATCTCGGCCATGCCGCGCTTGACCCGGCTGGTGCCGGTGACGCTGGGGGTGGACGGGCCGGTGGTGGTCTCTGCTGTGCTGCTCACCCTCACATCGTAGTGACGTTCCGCGCGAGGTATGCCGCGCACTCGGGTCGGTCGGGGCAGGTCAGCCCCGTAGGCCCGGGGGCAGCTCGTCGTCGAACTCGATGGTCGCCGGCAGCTCGGCGTGCCCCGCGAGCCGGAACCAGCGCACGGTCGGCTTGCGCCGCACGCGCAGGACGTCGGTGACGGCGTCGTTGTGGAAGCGGCGCGCCAGCTGGACGCGCATACCGGCCTCCCGCACCCGCACCAGGGCGTCCGCAGCGAAGTTGTCCTCACCCCGCAGGTCGTCGACGACCAGGGGTCCGAGGGCGACGTGGAGGGCGTCGGTGAGGTCGGACTCGACGGCCTCCCGGTCGGCGTCGGTCTCGGTGGTCGCGAGCGACTCCGCGGCGGCGGCCGCGAGGATCAGGCCGGAGGCGGCGTCGAAGTGGCCGGTGTTGGCCAGCTCCAGGGTGGCCTCGGCCCGGCGGACGAGCTGCGCGTCGAGCGCCGCGGACGTCGCCTCGATGCGGGCGTGGAGACGGTCGAGGCGGGCGGCGCTGTAGGAGAGGTACCACGCGAGCACGACGACGAGGACGACGAGGAGCGTGCCCCACTCGAGCCCGCTCACCGCTCGCCGCCTCGCCCGGCGCGCAGCAGCCGGGACCAGCGGGACATGCCCTCGGGGGTCGGCCGCACCCGCCCGGCCCCCTCGGTGATCGTCTCGTAGACGGCCATGACGTCGGAGGCGACGACCGACCAGTCGAACCGGTCGGCCCTCACCCGCCCTCGCTCCCCGAGCGCCCGCCGGCGGTCAGGATCGGCCAACAGCGCCAGCATCTGCACCGCGAGGTCCTCGGGGTCCTCGTTGACGAAGGTGGCGCCGGCCGACCCTCCGTCGAGCACCCGGACGAAGGCGGGCAGGTCGCTGGCCAGCACCGGCGCGCGGGCGCTCATGGCCTCGATGAGGATGATCCCGAAGCTCTCGCCGCCGGTGTTGGGCGCGACGTAGAGGTCGACCGAGCGCAGGAGCCGCGCTTTGTCGACGTCGCTGACCGCGCCGAGGAACTCGCAGGCGGCGGCCGCCCGCGGCCCCATCGCGGCGGTGACCTCGCTGGCGTCACCGGGACCGGCCACGAGCACCCGCAGGCCCGGCAGCCGGTCGAGGACGCGAGGCAGGGCGGCGGCCAGCACGGGCAGGCCCTTGCGGGGTTCCTCCATCCGGCCGAGGAAGGCGACGGTGGGGCGCTCGGGCGTCCCGACCCAGTCCGGATGCGGCTCGGCCCGGTCGAACCGGTCGACGAACACCCCGTTGGGGATGACCACCGCGTCGCCCCCGACGTGGGTGCTGACGGTGCGCCGGGCGTCCTCCGACACGGCGATGCGCCCGGTGATCTTCTCCATGCTGGGGCGGATGATTGGGTTCGCGGCCTGGTAGGTACGCGAGCGCAGCGTCGAGGAGTGGAAGGTGGCCGCGATGGGACCCTCCGCCGCCCAGAGGGCGAGCACGGCGACGCTCGGGGTGAACGGCTCGTGCACGTGGATGAGGTCGAACTCGCCCGCCTCGAGCCAGCGGCCCACCTTGGCCGCAGCCACTGGGCCGAAGTTGAGCCGCGCGACCGAGCCGTTCCACGGGACGCCGACCGCGCGGCCGGCGGAGACCATGTAGTCGGGGAGCACCGTCTCGTCGACCGCAGGCGCGAGGACGCTGACGTGGTGGCCCTTGTCGAGGAAGACCTCGGCCAGGTCACGCACGTGGTACTGCACACCACCGGGCAGGTCGAACGAGTACGGGCAGACGATCCCGATCCTCACCGCGCGCCCTCATCGTCGGCGGTGGCCCCGTCGGCCCCGTCGGCCCGGTCGTCGAGGTCGTCGACGAACACCTTCTGGAGCATGTGCCAGTCGGACGTGTGCGCGGTGATGGCGGCGCCGAGGTGGTCGGCGCACGCCTGCACCATGACGGCGACCTTCTCGCGGGTCGTCCCCGTGGCCGGGACCGGCACCGGCGTCATCTCGATCACCACCCGCCGCCCTCCCGGCGCGTCCGGGGCGGGCTCGGTGGTCATCGAGGCGGCCACCAGCGGCGCCCCGGTGAGCAGGGCCAGCACGGCGGGCCCCTTGGCCATCCGCGCCCGATGTCCGCACAGGTCGACCTCGAGGCCGTTGTGGGTGAGGTCGCGGTCGGCCACCAGGGCGACGAAGTCGCCGCGGCCGATGGCCTGCTTCAGCCCCACGAACGGGTCCGGTCCGCCGGTGAGGGGGAGGATCGTCATACCCAGCGACTCCCGGAACGCGAGGAAGTCCCGGAACACCTCCTCCGGCTCGAGGCGCTCCACGACCGTCGTCAGCGGGGCGAGGTAGGTCGAGGACCATGCTCCTGAGGTGTCCCAGTTGCCCATGTGAGCGGTGAAGGCGATGGCTCCCGTACCGGCGGCGACCCCGTCGGTCACGGTCTCCCCGCCGGTGATCCGCACCATCCGCCCCAGCTCCTCCTGGGTGCGGTCCTGCAGCCGGAACGCGTCGCAGTAGTAGCGCATGTAGGATCGCATGCCCTCGCGCACCAGCTCGTCGAGGGCGGGCGCGTCGAGCTGGGGCCGCACCTTGGCGTAGTTGGAGCGCAGCCGGGCCACACCCTTGCCCCCGCGTCGGGTCGAGAGGTCGGCGATGCCGTCGAACATCCGGTAGGCCGCGACCTCGGGCATCGCGCGGACGGTGGCGAAGCCCGCGCGCAGGCCGAGGCTCTGTCCGGAGCTGCCGAGCCGGGACGGCAGGGTGCGGGCGGCCGTCACGAGGTCGACCGGGGTCACGAGCGGCACCCCGGGTCGCTCACGCCGCGCTCACGGCGTGGACACGCCGGGCGTGTGCTGGTTGCCGCGGGTGGCCGGGACCTGGCGGCGCACGGCCAGCATCCGCTGCACGACGGTCACCAGGCTGGCCACGGCGAGCAGCCCCAGCACGACGATGAGCAGCACGAGCGGCACCCCCAGGCCGACGAGCAGGCACGCGAGCAGCACGGCGAGCAGCCGGTCGGCGCGCTCGGCGATCCCGACGTTCGCGGTCATCCCCAGCCCTTCGGCCCGCGCCTTGGAGTAGCTGACGACGAACCCGAGGATGAGGCAGGCGAGGGCGAACCCGGCCGCAAGCAGGTTCTCGTGGGTGCCGGCGAAGTAGAGGACGAGCGCCCCGAAGATCGCCGCGTCGCCGATGCGGTCGAGGGTGGAGTCGAGGAACGCCCCCCAGGACCCCTGCGTTCCGGCCATCCGGGCCATGACCCCGTCGACGTTGTCGCCGAAGATGAACAGGACGATGACGATGGTGCCGATCAGGAACTGGCCGCGCGGGTAGAAGGCGAGCGCTCCGACGCATACCCCGACCGTGCCCACGATGGTCACGACGTCCGGGCTGATGCCGAGCCGGAGGAAGAGCCGGGCGATCGGCGTCATGACCTTGGTCCAGGTCTCGCGCAGGAGTCGGTTGAGCATGGTGCGGTCCAGCCTACTGGCCCGCAGCGCCCGGCCAGGCCTGCGTGAGGCGCGTCCGCACGTCGTCGAGCAACATCGGCAGCGCCTTGGTCTGGGCGACGATGGGCAGGAAGTTCATGTCTCCGCCCCACCGTGGCACGACGTGCTGGTGCAGATGGGCGGCGACCCCGGCTCCGGCGACGGCGCCCTGGTTCATGCCGAGGTTGTAGCCCATCGGCTGGGACGCGGCGTCGAGGGCGTGCATGGCCTGCTTGGTCAGCAGCGTGAACTCGGCGGTCTCCTCGTCGGTGAGGTCGACGTAGAGCGAGACGTGCCGGTAGGGGCAGACGAGCACGTGCCCAGGGTTGTAGGGGAAGAGGTTGAGCACGACGTAGCAGCTCTCGCCGCGGTGGACGATGAGGCCCTCCGCATCGCTTTTGTCGGGCGCGGCGCAGAACGGGCAGCCGTCACCGGCCTCCTCGCTCGGCTTGTCACCGCCGATGTAGACCATCCGGTGCGGGGTCCAGAGGCGGTCGAACCCGTCCGGGACCGACGCGAAGGAGCCCGACGACTCCGACCCTGCCGCCTCGTCGTCGTCCCCGGCCATGCGGCCGATCCTAGGCGGACGGGGCGTCCGGGCTCGCGGGCGAGGTGCCCTCACGCATCGGGTGGCCGGTGCGGCCGTGGCTCCAGGCCACGACCTCGGCCACGACCGAGAGCGCCATCTCCCCCGGGGTCTTGCCGCCGGTGTTGAGACCCGCCGGCAGATGGAGGCGCTCGAGGGCGGCGGCGTCGAAACCCTCGCTCGTCAGCAGCTCGTGCACCGCCGCGGTCCTCGATCGGCTGGCCAGCATGGCGACGTAGCCCGCGTCACCACGCAGAGCCTCGCGCAGCAGGTCGTAGGCGCCGGGGGCGTCGTGGTCGGCCACCACCACGGCGGCGCGCCGGGCGGGCGGGCGGTGCGCCAGCCGCTCGCGCGGGGTCCCCTCGGGGTCGTCGTCCCCGAGGACGGTCACCCGCAGCCCGGCGACCGTCCCGATGGCGACCATGGCGTCGGCGACGGCGTTGCGGGTGGCGATGATCAGCTCCGTCGCCGGCGGAGGCGTGACCTCGTCCATGGCCCTCACCCTGCCACGGCGGTCGGTCACGGGGTGAGAATGCCGGGTATGCCGATCGGTCGCCTGCACCACGTCGTCCTCGACACGCCGGACCCCGCAGGGCTCGCCCGGTTCTGGTCGGCCCTCCTGGGGCTGCCCGTGACGTATGCGTCGGACGACTGGGTCGTCGTGGCCCGCGACGACCACACGTCGGGGATGGCCTTCCAGCTCGCGCCGGACCACCAGCCTCCGGTCTGGGGCGACCCGCGCCACCCGCAGCAGGTCCACCACGACGTTATGGTCGACGACGTCGAGACGGCCGAGGGGGAGGTCGCTGCTCTGGGCGCCCCCCGGCTCCCCTCCCCCGATGGGTCGGTGTGGGCCGACCCCGCGGGTCACCCGTTCTGCCTCATCCCGCGGCCTGGATGGGCAACGCCGGTCTCCGGGGACGCGCCGTCGCCCCCGGCCGACGCGCGATGACCGGCCCGGACGTGTGGGCCCGCGAGCGGGCGCTCGCCCGAACGACGGTGGGCTGGGGGGTCACCAGCGTGGCCGTCGGTCTGGCGGCGGCGACCTCGTCCGACCCGCGGCGGCGGGCCGCGGGGTGGCAGACGGCCGGGTGGGGCGCCGTCGACCTCGCCATCGCGGTGGTGGCCGGCCGGCTGCAGGACCGTCGGATGCGGCGGCTCCCCGACCCCTACGCCGTCGAGGCCCTCGATCGGGAACGGGTGGCCCTGCGGCGGGTCCTCGTCGTCAACACCGTGGCCGACCTCGGCTACGTCGCCCTCGGCGTGGCCCTGGCGCGTGACCCGCGGCCCCGGGTCGCCGGCGCGGGTATGGCCATCGTCGTTCAGGGCGCCTTCCTCGCGCTCCACGACGGCTCCCACGCAGCCGGCGCGCGCTCCTAGCCGTCCCGCCCGGCGGAACCGTCCCAGGGGGACCAAGATGACGCCTATGACGTTCACGGAGGTGGTCGAGACCGTCGGCACGGTGCTCGACGGGGTCGGCGTCGCCGTCATCGTCGTCGGCGTGCTCAGCGCGGTGGTCGTCGCGGGGCGGGCGCTGAGCGCCCACGAGAGCGGGGTCTACCCCCTGTTCCGCCGACACCTCGGGCGCTCGATCCTGCTCGGTCTCGAGCTCCTGGTGGCGGCCGACATCATCCGCACGGTGGCCGTCACCCCGACGTTGGGCAGCGTGGCGGTGCTCGCCGTCATCGTCGTCATCCGGACGTTCCTCAGCTGGTCGCTCGAGCTGGAGATCTCCGGGCGGTGGCCC
>JBDSYO010000508.1:0-3872 GCA_039925625.1 Lapillicoccus sp.
CACCCAGCGCCGGTCCGCCGTCCGCGGACGCTCGTCGTGGGTGGCCGCCGGGCGCGGCTCGCCGGAATCGGGGTGCTCGCCGTGCTCGTCGCCGCCACGGTCGTCGGCGTCGCCGGCCGGGCCGCCCTGCCGGGTGAGCCCCTGTATGCAGCTCGGCACCTCGTCGACCGCGCGGGCGTCGTGCTCGCCCGTACCGCGCAGGACCGCGGCGGCCGGCTCCTCGACGTCGCCGAGCGTCACGTGGGCGACGCCGTCACCCTCGGGTCGCGCCCGGAGTCGCCTGCGGATTCGCTGCGCACGGCGTTGACCGATGGGCTCGCCGCGGTCGACGAGGGCCGCGCGATCCTCGTGGAGGACTTCCGCGGCCGCACCGACCCCGGCTCCCTCGTGGCGCTCAGCCGGTTCGCCGACCGGGTCCTGCCGCGGGCCGCCGAGCTGGACCTGACGGCCCACGCCGAGGTGCGGGGCGACGTGGCCGGGTTCACCGGCACCGTGGTGCGGCTGCGCGCCGAGGCGCTGTCGCTGCTGGCCGGATGTCCCACGTGCGGTGCCGCCGCCGACGACGCCCGCCGGCAGCTGGCGGCCCTGGACCCCGGTGGCTCGGCGACGGCCCCGTCGCTCCTCCCGTCGCTCCCGTCGGCGACCCCCACCGGCACCCCCGCCGGCCCGCCGACGCCGTCCGCCCCCTCGGTGGGGTCTCCGGCCGCCCAGGGGCCGTCGGTGACGGCACCGGTCACGCGCCCCGGAGGGTCGCCGGGGAGCAGCCCCGCCGCGTCCCAGACCTCCGCGGCTGCCTCGACCAGCCCCCCTCCGGACGGTCAGGTCGTCACGGTGCCGCCGCTCCCCGTCGCGCCGTCGCTGTCGGTCTCGCTGTCACCGTCGCTGTCGGCCTCGCTCTCGGCCAGCCTCCCGGTGCCGGTGCCCACACTGCCGCTGCTGACCTCGGCGTGCGTGCTCGGCGTCTGCGGCTGACCCGGCGCCCTAAGGAGCCCTAGAAGAAGACCGAGCGGCGCTGCATGAGCAGCGAGTAGAGCGTCTGCTGGATCGTCTCGCGCACCCGGTCGGTGAGGTCGAAGATCAGCATCGGGTCGTCGGCCGCCCCGTCGCCGAGGTCGGCGGTGTCGACCGGCACCCCGAACTCGATGATCCACTTGCTGGGCAGCGGGATCAGCCCCAGCGGACCGAGCAGTGGCCAGGTGGGCGTCAGCGGCGCGTACGGGGCGCCCACGAGCCGGGCGAAGGTCTTGAGGTTGCCCAGCATCGGGTAGATCTCCTCGGCCCCGACGATGGAGCACGGGATGATCGGCACGCCGGCGCGGATCGCCGACGCCACGAAGCCGCCCCGGCCGAACCGCTGTAGCGTGTAGCGCTCGCTGAACGGCTTGCCGATGCCCTTGAACCCCTCGGGCCACACCCCGACCAGCTCGCCCTGGCCGAGCAGCCGCTCGGCGTCGGAGCTCGCGGCGAGGGTGGAGCCGGACTTGCGGGCCATCTGCGAGACCACCGGCGTCTGGAAGACCATGTCGGCGCCCAGCATCCGCAGGTGCCGGTGGGTCGGCGACTCGTCGAAGACCGCCACCTGGGTCATCAGGGAGTCGAAGGCGAGCGTGCCGGAGTGGTTGGAGACGACGAGGCCCCCGCCCTCGGCCGGGATGTTCTCGATGCCGCGCACCTCGACCCGGAACCAGGAGCGGTAGAGGGGGCGCAGCGACGGCAGGAACGCGTTGACGGTGAAGTCCTCGTCGAAGCCGAAGTCGTCGACGTCGAAGTCCCCCGTGAGGCGACGGCGCAGGAAGGCCAGCGTGCGCGCCACCTGCTGCTCGACCTCGTCGGGCGCCACTCCGGAGGCGGCGACGACGGTGCGCAGCGCGGCGACGCCGGCCTGCACGAGGTCCTCCACCCCGGGGACGACGGTACGCGTGACCGCGCCGCCCGGTGTCGCGGACTCCTCGGGGGTCGGCACCGGGTCGGGCACGGGCCTCAGGGCGCGCGGCGCGTCCGACCGGGCGGTACGCCTGGCACCGGCAGTCCCGGCAGTCCCGGCAGTCCCGGCAGTCCCGGTGGTGACGGTGGTGACGGTGGCCACGGCCGCACGGGACGGACGGGCGGCCCGCGACGGCCTGGGCACCCGGCCGCCCTCCTGGGCCACGACGCGGGCTGACGCCGCGGGGCGGCCGACCGGTCGAGGCCGGTGCTTGCGGGGCGCGCTCGTGGCGGGGGTGGTCGGCGTGGTCGGTGCGTCAGGCGTGGTCGGTGCGTCAGGCGTGGTCGGTGCGTTCGATGCGCTCGGTGCGTCCTGAGCCGGGTCGGGCACGGCGACGAGGGGCGTCCCCCGACGGCGGGCCCGCTCCCCGGAGGCCCGGGCCGCGCCGGCGGCGAGGGCTTCCCGAGAGCCGGCGGCCCGGGTCGCCCGCTTCGCGGGAGCGGGCATCGACGCTGCGGTCTTCGTCGCCGTCTTCGCGGTGGCCCGCTTCGCTGCTGAATGCTTCGCGGTGGCCTGCTTCGCCGTCGCCTTCGTGTCGGCCCGCTTCGCCGTCGTCGGCTTCTTCGTGGTCGCCATCAGACGCCCCGGCCGCCGAGAGCCTGGGCCAGCACCTGAGCCGCGGTCCCGGCGGCGCCCTGCACCGCGTGGGCCGCCGCTCCGGCCCCCGGCACGAGAGGGGCGACGTGCTCCGCATACGACGCGAAGGCTTGGCGGGTGGTGTAGTCCGGCACGAAGTGGAGCACCTCACGCATCCTGGTCGTATCCAGCCCGCGCCCGTAGGCGAGGTACTGCATCTGGTCGTCGGAGAAGTCGGCGAGTCCGACACGCTTGACGACGCCCCCGAAGAGGCCCGCCGCCGCGAGGGGGACCGGCAGGATCGGGCGGCCGACGATGGCGGCCGCCTGGAGCATGGTGATGATGCCGTCACCGGCGATGTTGACGGTGCCGAGGGCCTCGGGCCCCGTCGTCGCGAGCACCAGGGCTCCGCTCGCGTCGCTCTCGTGCACGAACTGGAGCCGGGCGTCGAACCCCAGCGGGGCGGGGATGACCGGGAGGGCGAAGTAGTCGGTCATCGACGTGCGGATGCCCGGGCCGATGATGTTGGCCAGCCGCAGGGTCGTGATGCCGACGTCGGGTCGGCGGCGGGCGAAACCCCGCACGTAGCCCTCGACCTCGACCGAGTCCTTCCCGAAACCCGCCCGGGGTAACGACTTCGGACCCATCTCCTCGGTGAACATCGCCGGGTCACGAGGCGACGAGCCGTAGACCGCTGCCGAGGACTTGACGACGAGCCGGCGCAGGCTCACCGCCTTCTGGCACGCCGCGAGCAGCTGCATGGTGCCGATGACGTTGATCTCCTTCTGGGAGACCCGTCCGCCGGCGGAGAGTGGCGTCGCGATGACGTTCATGTGCACGACGGTGTCGACGTCGGCCTGACCGATGATCTTGCCGATCATCGGGTTGCGGATATCGGCGCGCACGAACTCGGCCCGGCCGATGGGGTTCGAGGGCGGCACCACGTCGACGCCGATGATCCGCTCGACCGTGGGGTCGGCGGCGAGGTGGCGGACGAAGACCCCGCCCATGTAGCGCGAGACACCCGTGACCAGCACGACCGAGGCCACGAGCGCCCCCTTCCCCACCTGCGTCACCACGCGGCGCGACTCGGAGCCGCACCTGCCGACGATCCTACAGAGCGCGACCGGAGGCATCCCGGCCGCACCGGGGGACGACGAGGGCCCCCGCCCGGAGGGGCGAGGGCCTGACGCCGGCCAGAGGCCTACTTCTTGTTGCGACGCTGGTGACGCGTCTTGCGCAGCAGCTTGCGGTGCTTCTTCTTGGCCATCCGCTTGCGCCGCTTCTTGATGACTGAACCCATGGACTGTCC
>JBDSYO010000509.1:0-5636 GCA_039925625.1 Lapillicoccus sp.
CTGGACGGCACCGTCGATGTTGTGGTGGCCAACCCGCCGTACATCCCGGTGGGCATGGTCCCTCTCGACCCGCCAGCGCCGCCACCCCGACCTCGACGTCACCAGCCACGGCCTGACCCTCTGGGACCTCGAGCGCGACTTCGCGACCGGTGGCTTCGGCGGCGAGCCGTTCCTCAAGCTCCGCAAGATCCTCGGGGTCCTGCGCGACTCTTACTGCCGCACCGTCGGCATCGAGTACATGCACATCCAGGACCCCGAGCAGCGCGCCTGGATCCAGTCCAAGGTCGAGGTGCCCTACGCCCGGCCGAGCAGCGAGGAGCAGATGCGGGTCCTGCGCCGGCTCAACGCCGCCGAGGCCTTCGAGACGTTCCTGCAGACCAAGTTCGTCGGCCAGAAGCGCTTCTCCCTCGAGGGCGGCGAGTCGGCCATCGCGCTGCTCGACCGGATCCTGTGCCGCGCCGCGAGCGACGACATGGACGAGGTGTGCATCGGGATGCCGCACCGCGGCCGCCTCAACGTCCTCGCCAACATCGCGGGCAAGTCCTACGGCCAGATCTTCCGCGAGTTCGAGGGCAAGCAGGACCCGAAGTCGGTGCAGGGCTCCGGCGACGTGAAGTACCACCTCGGCACCGAGGGCGTGTTCTCCACGGAGGACGGCTCGACGACGAAGGTCTACCTGGCCGCCAACCCCTCCCACCTCGAGGCCGTCGACCCCGTGCTCGAGGGCATCGCCCGGGCCAAGCAGGACCGGCTCGACCTCGCCGGCGAGGCGTTCACCGTGCTCCCCGTGCTCATGCACGGCGACGCGGCGTTCGCGGGCCAGGGCGTCGTCGCCGAGACCCTCAACCTCTCGCAGCTGCGCGGCTACCGCACCGGCGGCACCATCCACCTCGTCGTCAACAACCAGGTGGGCTTCACGACGTCGCCGTCGGCGTCGCGGTCCTCGGAGTACTCGACCGACGTCGCGCGGATGATCCAGGCGCCCATCTTCCACGTGAACGGCGACGACCCCGAGGCGTGCGTCCGGGTGGCCGAGCTCGCCTACGACTTCCGCCAGACGTTCAACAAGGACGTCGTCATCGACCTGGTCTGCGACCGCCGGCGCGGGCACAACGAGGGTGACGACCCCTCGATGACGCAGCCGTTGATGTACAACCTCATCGAGGCCAAGCGCTCGGTGCGCAAGCTCTACACCGAGGCCCTCATCGGCCGCGGCGACATCACCGGCGAGGAGGCCGAGGCGGCCCTGCGCGACTACCAGCAGCAGCTGGAGCGGGTCTTCCTGGAGACCAAGGAGGCCACCAAGAACCCGCCCACAGCGGCGAGCGCCTCGGTCGACCACCGCAGCCGTGGCCTGGAGAAGCCCGCGGCGCAGGCGGCCGACGACGCCGCGGCGCCCCGGTGGAAGAACAACACCGCCGTCTCCCTCGCCGAGCTGCAGGCCATCGGTGACGCGTTCACCGCGTTCCCGGAGGGCTTCACCGTGCACCCGAAGCTGCGTCAGCTGCTCGAGCGCCGCACCGCGATGACCCGCGACGGCGGGATCGACTGGGCCATGGGCGAGCTGCTCGCCTTCGGCACCCTGCTCAAGGAGGGCACCCCGGTCCGCCTCGCCGGGCAGGACAGCCGACGCGGCACCTTCGTGCAGCGGCACGCGGTGCTCATCGACAAGCACACCGGCGCCGAGTGGACGCCCCTGCTCTACCTCGGGGAGGACCAGGGCCGGTTCTGGGTCTACGACTCGCTGCTCAGCGAGTTCGCTGCAGTGGGCTTCGAGTACGGCTACTCGGTGGAGCGCCCCGACGCCCTCGTGCTCTGGGAGGCCCAGTTCGGCGACTTCGCCAACGGCGCCCAGTCCATCGTCGACGAGTTCATCTCCTCCTCCGAGCAGAAGTGGGGCCAGCGCTCCTCGGTCGTCATGCTGCTCCCCCACGGCTACGAGGGTCAGGGCCCCGACCACTCGTCGGCCCGGATCGAGCGCTTCCTGCAGATGTGCGCCGAGGACAACATGACGGTCGCCTACCCCTCGACCCCGGCGTCCTACTTCCACCTCCTCCGGCGTCAGGCGTACGCCCGTCCGCGCCGGCCGCTCATCGTCTTCACCCCGAAGTCGATGCTGCGCCTCAAGGCTGCGGCCAGCCGGGTCGAGGACTTCACCACCGGCGGCTTCCGCCCGGTGCTGCCCGACACCGGCCCCGGCGCGCCCACCGACCGCGCCGCCGTGACGCGCGTCGTCCTTGCCTCCGGCAAGGTCGTCTACGACCTCGAGGCCGAGCGCACCAAGCGGGAGGACCACGAGACCGCCATCCTGCGGGTCGAGCGGCTCGCTCCGGTGCCGGCGGCCGAGATCGCCGAGGCGCTCGCGGCCTACCCGAACGCCGAGATCCTGTGGGTGCAGGACGAGCCCCGCAACCAGGGCGCGTGGCCGTTCATGGCCCTCAACCTGCCCGAGGCGATGGAGGAGTACGGCGAGACCCGCCCGCTGCGGCTGGTCTCCCGGATGGCGTCCGCGTCGCCGGCCACGGGGTCGCACAAGAAGCACGAGGTCGAGCAGGAGAACCTCGTCGCCGCGGCCTTCGACCGATGAGCTGAACCCCACGGAGTTCTCCGCTCCTCCGTCGCTCCCACACGTCGCGGGGACCCCGAGCACCGTTGCATACTCGACCTATGTACTTCACCGACCGCGGGATCGAGGAGCTCGCCGCCCGGCGTGGTGAGGAGGAGGTCAGCCTCGACTGGCTGGCCGAGCAGCTGCGCACGTTCGTCGACCTCCACCCCGAGTTCGAGGTACCCGTCGAGCGGCTGGCCACCTGGTTGGCCCGCCTCGACGACGACGAGTGACCGCCGCGAGGCGTGACCGACACCGGCGCCCGCTCGTGCCACGATGACCCCCGTGAGTGAGCACAGCACCGACCCGACCGACAGCGGCGAGCCGCAGTTCATCCCCAGCGCGGAGTTCAGCGTCTCCGAGGGCCGTCGCGACGTCGGGGTGTGCTTCCTCGGCGCCTCGATCACCGCGGGCTACGGCGACCCGAAGGGACTCGGCTGGGTCGGTCGGGTCGTCAGCCGCACGCAGCACCCCGACCTCGACCTCACCGCATACAACCTGGGCGTGCGCGGCGACACCTCGGCCGACGTCATGGCCCGGTGGCGCGCCGAGACGGCACCGCGCTGGACGCCCCGCGCCGAGCGCCGCCTCGTGCTCTCGGTGGGGGGCAACGACATCGCCCACGGGGTGAGCACCGCCCGGTCGCGGCTCAACCTGGCCAACATCCTCGACGAGGCGACGACCAGCGGGATCGCGGCCTTCGTCGTCGGTCTGACGCCGAGCCTCGACAGCGAGACCAACGGCCGTATCGAGGCGCTCGCCGAGGCGCAGGCCGACGTGTGCTCGCGCCGCGGGGTCACCTACGTCGACTGCTTCCGACCGCTCGTCGGTCACGACCAGTGGCTGTCCGACCTCAACGCCTCCCCCGACCGGGTGCACCCCGGGCAGGCCGGTTACGGGCTCATCGCCTGGCTCGTCCTGCACCACGGCTGGTACGACTGGATGCGTATCGCGTCCTGACCTTGTGTCGCGAACGAACGCGCTATATCGTGTTTACATCACACGCGATATAGCGCGTTTGTCGACGGGAGAACGAGATGGCTGCACAGGAGTGGCGGATCGAGGGGCCTCGGGTGCTCGACATCGGGGGCGAGGGGGAACGGGTCGAGCGGCTCGAGGTCGGGATCGTCGCCGGACGGGTCGACGTCGTCACCCACGACGACTCACCCACCGCCCGGGTCGAGGTGACCGAGGTCGAGGGCCTGCCGGTCCAGGTCCGCTGGGACGGCGGGCGGCTGCGCGTGCTCCATGGCAAGGAGGACGGCTTCCCCCTCCTGGAGATGCTCAAGCGCACGGTCGAGTCCTTCGGGCACAACCGCGCGGTCATCAGCATCTCGGTCCCGGTGGCCACGCGGACGAGCGTGAGCACGGTCAGCGCGACCGCTGTGGTGACCGGCGTGCACGCCAAGGTCTCGGTCAACACCGTGTCGGGCACCGTCACCCTGAGCGACCTCGTGGGACCGATCGACCTCAACACGGTGAGCGGCCCCGTCGAGGGCGAGGACCTCGACGGACCCACCAGCGTCAACACCGTGTCGGGCAGCGTGACCCTGCAGGCCAGCCGGCTGCCGACGGTCGACGCCAACACGGTGAGCGGCGACATCGCGCTCGACCTCACGGCGGGGGCGGCTCGCATCCAGTCCAGCTCGGTCAGCGGCGACGTCACCGTTCGTGCGCCGCTCGGCGGGTTCGACGTCGAAGGACACACCGCGACCGGCCACGTGGTCGTCGACGGGCGGACTCTCCTCTCGAGCCGCAAGCACGGGTTCGGTGGTTTCGGCGGGATCGGTGGCGGCGGGCGGCTCCAGGAGGGGGACGGCGCGCTCAAGGTCACGGCCAACGCCGTGTCGGGCAACGTCGTCGTCCTCCGCTCGAACGCGCCCCAGGACCGGCCGGCGACGCCGCCGGTGACCCCGCCGGTGACGCCGCAGGACAGCCCACCCGAGGGGCACGAGCCGCCCGCGACCGGTGGGACGGACGGCCCGAGGTGAGCCCCGTCTTCGCCCACGGTCAGCTGCGCCTCTACCTGCTGAGCGTGCTCGACGAGGGCCCGCGGCACGGCTACGAGGTGATCCAGGACCTGGAGCAGCGCTTCAACGGGCTGTACTCGCCCAGTGCCGGCACCGTCTACCCGCGCCTCGCGAAGCTCGAGGAGGAGGGCCTCGTCGAGCGGTCCGACGAGGGCCGCAAGGCCACCTACCGGATCACGGAGGCCGGACGGGCCGAGGTGCGGGCCCGCGCGGGCGACGTGCAGGACCTGCGGGCCGACCTCGAGCAGTCGGTGCGGCAGCTGGCCGAGGAGGTGCGTGCGCGCGTTCAGCACCAGGCGAGCGACCTGCGGGCCGAGCTGCGCGACGCCGCCCGCGAGGCCCGGGCCACGGCCGTCCCCGCCGGGGGACATGACGGCGGGTGGGGAGCATCGGACCCCGGCGCGGCCGCCGACCTGGAACGGGCCGTCGAAGGCCTGCGCCGTGATGTGCGGCGTACCTGGCGCCGGGGCCGGCTCACGGCCGACCAGACCCGCCAGATCGCGGCCATCCTCGCCGAGGCCGCCGGCCGCATCCGCGCCGTCATGGAGACGCGCTAGGCGATCGGGCCGGACGCGCGGCGGGCGCGCCGGGCGGCCGCGAGCGCCGTCAGCAGCCCGGCGAGCACGAGCACCAGCAGCGCGGTGGCGACGAGGCGGTCCTCCGCGCCGTAGAGGGCGATCACGACGGGCACGAGCAGGGCGTTCCAGACGACCGTCGGCACCACCGCACGGGTCGAGCCCGTCCACCAGACCCGGGCCAGCAGCGCGAGGAGCAGGGCGAAGGCGACGACGAGGCCGAGCGACAGGGCGACGTTGGTGGTACTGCTGCCTTCTCCGCGGGAGAGCTCGAGCCCGTAGAAGCCGGCGACGCCCAGCAGGAGGACGACGTGGACCCCGGCCACCACGGCCGCCGCCCGGGCCCAGCCGCTCGGTCGGCCGGTGGCGCGGACGCCGGTCCCGACCGGGGTCTCGGCCTCGTCGGCGGCGCCGCCTGGGGTG
>JBDSYO010000510.1:0-13029 GCA_039925625.1 Lapillicoccus sp.
ACGAGACCGTGGGCCAACGCCACGCCCAGCGCCTGGTGCAGCGCGCCACCGCATCCTGAGTCGGAGCGAGGACGGCCTCCAGGCGCGCTTAGGGTGGTCGTCGTGACGGACCAGGCCGCGGAACGCCGCGGCCGCCCCCGCCGCGGGCGACGTCGACCCTCCCGGGCCGACCAGGACCCGTCGGCGACACGGGGGACGCTGGGGACGACAGAGACGCCGGAGACACCGGAGACACCCGGGAGACCGAGGACACGAGGGTCAGCCGGCCCACCTCGTACGGCTGAGCCGAGGTCGTCCTCGTCGGCGCGGGAAGCCCGACGCGCGAGGCGGCTGGCCGCGGTCCCGGAGATCACCTACCCGGACGACCTTCCGGTCGTCGACCGGCGCGATGAGATCGCCGCCGCGATCCGCGACCACCAGGTGGTCGTCGTCGCAGGGGAGACGGGATCCGGGAAGACCACGCAGATCCCCAAGATCTGCCTGGAGCTCGGCCGGGGCATCGACGGCACCATCGGGCATACCCAACCGCGCCGGATCGCGGCTCGTGCCGTGGCCGAGCGGATCGCCGAGGAGCTGGGCGTCGAGCTGGGCGGCGCCATCGGCTACCAGGTGCGGTTCACCGACCACAGCAGCCGCGACACCCTCGTCAAGGTCATGACCGACGGGATCCTGCTGGCCGAGCTGCAGCGTGACCGCGACCTGAGCCGCTACGACACGATCATCATCGACGAGGCCCACGAGCGCAGCCTCAACATCGACTTCGTCCTCGGCTACCTCGCCCAGCTGCTGCCCCGCCGGCCCGACCTCAAGGTCGTCATCACCTCGGCCACCATCGACCCCCAGCGGTTCGCGGCCCACTTCGCCCGGCCCGGCCATCCCGTGCCCGTCGTCGAGGTCTCCGGGCGCACGTACCCGGTCGAGGTCCGCTACCGCCCCCTGGAGCGGGAGGGCGACGATGACGCCGACCCGGTCACCGGGATCACCGAGGCGGTCGAGGAGCTGTGGACGGAGGGCGCCTCTCAGCGCGACGGTGGTGGCCAGGACATCCTCGTGTTCCTCTCCGGCGAGCGTGAGATCCGCGACACCGCCGACGCCCTCACCGCGCTGAACCTGCCGGCGACCGAGGTGCTTCCGCTGTTCGGGCGGCTGTCGGCCGCCGAGCAGCACCGGGTGTTCTCTCGCCACACCGGCCGCCGGGTCGTGCTCGCGACGAACGTGGCCGAGACCTCGCTGACCGTCCCGGGCATCCGCTACGTCGTCGACACCGGCACGGCCCGGATCTCGCGCTACAGCCAGCGCACCAAGGTGCAGCGCCTGCCGATCGAGCCGATCAGCCAGGCCAGTGCGAACCAGCGCGCAGGCCGGTGCGGTCGGGTCGCCGACGGCATCTGCATCCGTCTGTACGCCGAGGAGGACTTCGAGGGGCGGCCCGAGTTCACCGACCCGGAGATCCTGCGCACCAACCTGGCGTCGGTCATCCTGCAGATGACGAGCCTGCGCCTGGGCGACGTCGCCAGGTTCCCCTTCATCGACCCGCCCGACAGCCGGCAGGTCACCGATGGGGTGCGGCTGCTGGAGGAGCTCGGTGCGGTCGAGACCGGCGACCCCTCGGAGGCGGGGGAGCGGCGGCGCCGGCTCACCGCATACGGGCGCCAGCTGGCGTTGCTGCCGGTCGACCCCCGACACGGGCGGATGCTCGTCGAGGCCGACCGCCTCGGCTGCCTGCAGGAGGTGCTCGTCATCGTGGCGGCGCTGAGCATCCAGGACCCGCGGGAGCGCCCGCTAGAGAAGCAGGAGCTGGCCAACGCGGCCCACAAGCGGTTCGCCGACGAGCACTCCGACTTCGTCGCCTACCTCAACCTGTGGCGTTACCTGCAGGAGCAGCAGAAGGCGTTGTCCAGCAGTGCGTTCCGACGAATGTGCAAGAGCGAGTTCCTGCACTACCTGCGGGTCCGGGAGTGGCAGGACCTGCACCAGCAGGTGCGGCAGGCCTGCAAACAGGCGGGACTGGACGTAGGGAAGGTCACCCACCACGATCCGGCGGTGGGCCTGGACACCGACGCCGTGCACCGGGCCCTGCTGGCGGGACTGCTGTCGCAGGTCGGCGCTCGCGATGAGGTGAAGCGGGAGTACCTCGGCGCCCGGGGTGCGCGGTTCGGGATCTCCCCCGGTAGCAGCCTCTTTCGCAAGCAGCCCCAGTTCGTCATGGCCGGCGAGCTCGTCGAGACGACGCGCCTGTGGGCTCGTACGGTGGCGCGCATCGACCCGCTGTGGGCGGAGGAGGCGGGCTCCCACCTGGTCAGGCGCTCGTACTCCGAGCCGCGGTGGTCGGCGAAGCAGGGCAGCGCCGTCGCGACCGAACGCGTCACCCTCTACGGCGTGCCCCTCGTCCTTGCGCGGACGGTCGGGTACGCCCGGGTCGACCCGGCGGAGGCCCGGCACCTGTTCATCCAGCGGGCCCTCGTCGAGGGTGACTGGACGACGCGGCACCGGTTCGTCGCCGACAACGCCCGGCTCGTCGAGCGGCTCGCCGAGCTGGAGGCGCGGACCCGGCGGCGCGACCTGCTCGTCGACGACGCGACCGTCGCCGCCTTCTACGACCAGCGGATCCCCGCCGAGGTCGTCTCGGCCCGGCACTTCGACTCGTGGTGGAAGAAGGCGTCGCGCCAGACCCCGGACCTGCTGACCTTCACGGAGGAGCTGCTGCTGTCGGAGCGGGCCGACACGGTGGACACCGGTGCCTACCCCGGCACATGGCACCAGGGCGACCTCGAGCTGCCCCTCAGCTACCGGTTCGAGCCGGGCGCGCCCGAGGACGGCGTGACCGTGCACCTCCCGCTCGAGGTCCTGAACCAGGTGACGTCGGTGGGGTTCGACTGGCAGGTGCCGGGACTGCGCGAAGGCCTGGTCACTGCCCTGATCCGCTCGCTGCCGAAAGCGACCCGCCGCCTCCTCGTCCCCGCGCCGGAGCACGCGGCAGCGCTGACCCGCGAGCTGGCGGCCGAGGGACTGGGCCCGGCCGACGGGCCGTTGACCGAGGTGCTGAGCCGGGTCGTCCGGACGAGCCGCGGGGTCGTGGTCGGCCCGGGGGAGTGGGACGTCGACCGCGTGCCCGAGCACCTACGCGTCGCGTTCTCGGTGGAGGACGCCCGCGGCGTGGTCCAGGCCCGTGGTCGCGACCTCGACGCTGTGCGTGCCCAGGCGGCTCCGCAGCTACGACGACAGGTCTCCCGCGCGGGGGCGGCACTGGAGCGAACCGGCTTGCGGGAGTGGGACTTCGGTGACGTGCCGACCGACTTCACGACGACCTCGAGCACCGGACGGCGGGTGGAGGGGTTCCCGGCGCTGGTCGACGAGGGGGGGTCTGTGGCGCTGCGGATCCTGCCCCCCCGTTCCGAGGCGGAGGCGGAGCACCGGGTCGGCGTGCGGCGGCTGCTGATCCTGGGTACCTCCCCGCCCTGGAAGCAGGTCCTGGCCCGGCTCACCAACGCCCAGAAGCTGGTCCTGGCCCACAACCCGCACGGTTCGGTGCCGGCCCTGCTCGACGACTGCCTCGCCGCCGCCGTCGACGCCATCGCCGAGGAACGGGTGCACGGCGCCGCGCGCACCGCGGCCGAGTTCGCGGAGGCCCTCACCGCTGTGCGCACCCACCTCGCGGCGCGGGTGCTGCAGGTGGTCGGCCTCGTCGAGCCGGTGCTGGCCAAGGACCTCCAGGCGCAGCAGCGGCTGGACGCCATGACCACCCCGCCATTAGCCGACCTCGTCGCCGACGTGCGGGCCCAGCTGCGCGAGCTGGTGCGGCCGGGCTTCGTGGCCGACGCCGGCGTGACGAGGCTCCCCGACCTCGACCGCTACCTGAGGGGTGTGCTGCACCGGTTGGAAAAGGCCCCCGCTGACCTCGCGCGGGACGCGCGGGCCGCCGACGACGTCCTGGCCGCCGAGCAGGCCTACGCCGACCTGCTCGCGTCTCTGCGTCCTGCGCAGCGCGGCGCCGACGACGTGCTCGCCGTCGGCTGGATGCTGGAGGAGCTGCGGGTCTCGCTCTTCGCTCAGAGCCTCGGCACCGCATACCCGGTGTCGCTCAAGAGGATCCTGCGTGCCATCGAGGGGGTGGAGGGGGCGGGGCGGCCGGGGTGAGGCCGGAATCACCGGCGGGCGTCCGGCGTTGTCCTGGCTGAGGGCGTCGTCCGCGGCGCACGCGACCATCGAAGTATGGCGGCCCACCAGGGCCGTCAGGACCTGAGGAAGGCCACCGTGCAGGACCCAGCCGAGCTGTACCAGTTCGAGACCGACACCAACCCGGCCACCGCGGGCGCCTCCGTGATGCTCGTGTCGATGGGCGGGTTCATCGACGCGGGGCGCACCCAGCGGGTGCTCACCGAGCACCTCCTGTCGGCGCACGACCACACCGTGGTGGCCTCGTTCGACCTCGACCAGCTGCTGGACTACCGCGGTCGGCGACCGATGATGACCTTCGAGCGCGACCGCTACACCGCCTACGACGACCCGTCGCTGCTGCTCTACCGGCTCACCGACGAGGAGGGCCAGCCCTTCCTCCTCCTGGCCGGCTCGGAGCCGGACTACCAGTGGGAGCGCATGGTCGAGGCCGTCTCGCACTTGGGCAAGACCCTCGGGGTCGAGCTCACCGTCAGCGTCCACGGCATCCCCATGGCCGTCCCACACACCCGTCCACTCGGGGTCACTGCGCACGCGACCGACCCGCGGCTCATCGTGCAGCACGAGCCCGTGTTCGGCGCCGTGCAGGTGCCGGCCAGCTTCGCCGCCCTGCTCGAGCTGCGGCTCGGCGAGGCCGGCAAGAACGCGCTGGGCTTCGCCGTCCACGTGCCGCACTACCTCGCTCAGGCCGAGTTCGCCGACGCGGCGCTCGCGGGACTGAACGCGGTGACCGGCGTGACGGGGCTGCGCATCTCCACGACCGACCTCGCCGCTGCGGCTGGGCTCAACCGGGCCGAGATCGCCCGCGAGGTCGCGGGGTCCGACGAGGTGGCTGCGGTCGTCGAGGCGCTGGAGCGCCAGTACGACACGTTCATGGAGGGTCGCGAGCGGCCCAGCCTCCTGGCGACCGAGGTCTCCGAGCTGCCCTCGGCCGACGAGATCGGCGCCGAGCTGGAGGCGTTCCTCAAGGACGTCGCCGACGACGAGAACAAGGGTCCCGAGACGACCTGATCAGGCCTTCGCGTCCGACCACCGGGCGATGACGCTGGTGTCGGCCACGAACCGCACACGGTCCGTGCCGCACCAGCGCCGGGCACTGTCGTCGAGGGTGCGCCCCATCGCCGCGGCGACCTCCTCGGCCCGGTCGCGGGGGGCGTGCACGAGCAGCTCGTCGTGCAGGCACAGGACGATCTGCGCACCGAGGGGTCCGACGGCGTGACGCACGGTGGCCGCCCAGGCCTTGAACAGCTCGGCCGCCGACCCCTGGATGATCGCGTTGCGGGCGAACCGCCCCCGCGCCCCGTCGTCACCTCCGGCCGCCATCGCGTCGAGGTTGATCCGGCGACCCCCGTAGGTGCGGAGCGGCTGCCGGGCCGCACCCGAGGCATACGCGTCGTCGAGCAGCCGCATCGCCACAGGGTAGGCGCGCTCGAGCCCGTCCAGCGCTCGGCCGGCCGCTCCGGAGCGCTGGCCGTACATCGCGGCCAGCACGGCCACCTTGGCCACCGGGCGCTCGACCCCCAGACGGGCCGCCACTGGCGCGTAGAGGTCGTCGGACGTGGTGGCCTCCGCCAGCACCCGGTCGCCGGACACGACGGCGAGCACCCGGGGCTCGATCTGTCCGAGGTCGGCGCGCACGAAGACCCACCCGGGATCCGCCGCGACGGCGGGTCGCAGGGGGGCGGGGAGGTTGTGCAGACCGTTCTGCGCGGTCATCCGACCGGCCGCCCCGTCGCACGCCGACCAGCAGCCCCGCAGCCGGTCGTCGGGCCCCACGTGCTCGTCGAGCCAGCGGTAGCCGTAGGTCGTCGCGACGCGCTCGTCCTTGCGCCACGCGAGCAGCGCAGCGACGAGCGGCGTGCTGCTCCGGTAGGGCTCGAGGTACCCCTTGCGGGTGCTCGGCACCGTGACGCCGACCGCGGCGAGGAGGTCGCGCACCTGCAGCGGGTTGCGCAGGTCGGTGCGCTCCCGACCCGGCGCGTGCGCGAGGACGACGGCGTCGCGGGCCCGTCGGGTGGCGGCCGCCTCGGCCTCGTCACGGGGCCGGGGGCCGGCCGCGGCGGAGATCTGGCGCTCGGCGACCACCCGGTCGACCGGCAGCCCGTCGTGCTCCAGCTCCACGCACAGGGCCGCCGCCGCCGACTCGGAGTAGGCCGCAGCCAGGCTCCGGGGGCCGATGGCGGCGAGCTGGTCGGCCTGCCGGGCGGCCAGCCTCAGCAGCGCCTCGGCCAGCGAGCGCAGCCGCTCGGGGGTGGCCGCCCAGGCGGGATCGAGGACGTCCGGTCGCAGGTAGCCGTCGGGGCGGACCGCTGCGTCGGGGTCGGACCGGTGCCCGGTCGCGAGTTCCACCGGTCCAGCGTCGACGAGGAGGTCGAAGAGGTCGTCCCGGGCCGGCTGCGGGGCTCCGGCCGGGTCGAGGCCGTATGCGCTCGCCCAGGCCAGGTGCAGGTCGGCCGCCCAGCCCCCGTGGATCAGCCGGTGCACCTCGGCGACGTCCCAGCAGCGCTGCACCCGGATGCCGGCCGTGACGAGCGGGGTGAGCGAGGAGGCGGCGGCGGGCACCAACCAGCGAGGGTGTTGGCTCGTCTCGAGGGCCCGGGCCCGCTCGAGCACCTCCGGCAGGTCGCCGGCGACGCACGGCTCGCCGGGCGCCCGCGGGCCGACGACACCGCGGCCACCGACGACGACCAGGGGGAGCACGTCCTCATCCAACTCGACGGCGCCGACGTCCCACCCCGCGCGTCCCGGCGCATGCTGCGCATACCTGCGCGCTGACCCGCGTACGCCTGCACTGGGAACGTCGACGGGGGCGGCAGCGTTGCCGCCTTGCGGGCCCACAGGCCTGCCGGGAGGATGACCGGGCTGGGCCGAGCGGCCGAGGCGCGGGACGACGAGAGGTAGGCGGACGTGGGGATCTTCGGGTTCGGGGACGACGACAAGAAGGTTCCGGGGAAGGCGTTGGAGCAGGCCAACGAGGCGCCCAGCGGGCTGTCGGGCATGGTCGTGGGCGTCATCCAGCCGTTGCTCGACGTCGGCATCGACGGGAAGGGCCCACTGCCCTCCGCGCAGGCCGTGGCGGACAGCGCCCGGCTGAAGAGCGGCGACATCGAGGGGGCCATCGACCGCGTGGTGCGCACGCACCTGGCGGCCGCGGGCACCGGAGGGTTCGTCACGGGGCTGGGCGGGTTCATCACGATGCCCGTCGCGCTGCCGGCCAACGTCGTGGAGTTCTACCTCGTCGCGACGAGGATGACCGCGGCGATCGCCGCGCTGCGGGGGTACGACCTCACCCAGCCGTCGATCCGGACGGCCGTGCTGCTTGCGCTGGTCGGCGCCGACGCGGACGACCTCATCCGCAAGGCAGGTGTCGTCACGCCGACCGGCAAGCTGACCGACCTCGCGGCACAGCGCCTGCCCGGCCCGGCCCTCATGGTCCTCAACAAGGCCGTCGCGTTCCGCCTGGTCGGCAACGTCGGCAAGTCCACCTTCGCGCGGCTCGGGCGGGCGCTGCCCCTGGCCGGTGGCGCGGTCAGCGCCGGGCTCGACACCTACATGCTCAAGCGGATCGCCGACCACGCCCGTAAGGAGTTCCCCCTCCGCACGGCCGGGCAGGTCACGGCCTCGTAACTCCTCGAGCCCGGTCCCGGGGCGCCGGAATCCCGGTGCCTTGGAGCTCGTTGAGAGGGAGGACAGCCGGGTGACCTCCGGCGCACCCTTCACGAAGGAGAGCCCCATGGCGCGACACACCACCCGGCTGGGTCTGCTGACGATGGTCGCGGGGTCGGTCCGGACCGCCATGCGACCCGGCTCGGCCGGACTCGCCGAGCGGGCCGCGGCGGTGCCACGCATGCTGCGGGCCGTCGGCCGTGGCGAGTACCGAGGGACCACTTTCGGCCACGTGGCCCTGCTGGCCGCAGCCGTCGCCTACGTCGTCTCGCCGCTGGACCTCGTTCCCGAGGCGCTCTTCGGGATCTTCGGCATCGCCGACGACGCCGTGGTCGTCACGTGGCTGGCGGCGGCGCTGGTCGCTGACACCGAGGCGTACCTCGTGTGGGAACGGGCCACCGGACGGGCCGGTGCCACGAGCGATGCGAGGGGCTCCGCCCGCGGAGACCGGGGGCCGCAGGACGTGCCCGCGGACGAGTACCGACACACGGTGCGCTCGCAGGTGGTCCGCTGACGGGCAGACGGACTGACGGACTGACTGTCGTCCACAGGGTGTGACCGCGTCGTCCCACCGTCCACAGGCGGAAAACCGGCCCTGTCGGCCGGCCGTCGCCGTCGCCACGATCGTGGCCATGACGACGACCATCCGCCTGCGCGGCCCCGCTGACATCATCACGGTCCTGCCCTACCACCTCGGCTACCGACCGTCCGACTCCCTCGTGGTCGTGCTCCTGGACGGCCCCCGGGTCGGCATGGTTGCGCGGCTCGACCTGCCGCCACCGCACATCGACCCGCAGCTGGTCGTCGACGAGCTGCTTCCGTACGTGCTGCGGGAGCGACCGGACCGCGTCGTGCTCGTGGGGTTCGAGACGCGCCCGGGTCACGCTCAGCCCGCCGGCTCGGCGATGCACGACGCTCTGGTGGATGCCGGGATCGGGACCGTCGAACGCCTGCTCGTGCGCGACGGACGTTGGTGGTGCCTCGACGGAGACGAGGCGTGCTGTCCGCCGGACGGCGAGGTGCTCCCTCCGGACGATCGGGTCCCGGCGGTGGCCGACTACGTCGTGCTCGGCCGCCAGCCGGCCGCGTCCCGCGACGGCCTTGCGGAACGGCTGGCCTACACCGACGATCCCGCGCAGGACGCGCGGTGCGCCGCCCTCATCCACGAGCTGGAGTCCGTGCGCCGCCGGCCGCGACCGTTGCAGCGGCGTCGCCGGCGGGTCCTCGAGGCCTGGGGGCGCGTGCTGAGTACGGACGTGACCCACGAGGAGGACTGGGCCTGGGCCGTCGTCGGGCTGCTGGACGTACCGGTCCGTGACCTGCTCATCGCGTGGCTGTGCCCCGGGACCCTCGAGCTCGACGTCTTCTCCCTGTCGCTGCGGCGTCTGGCGGCGACCCACCTTCCGGCGCGGGACGGGGCGTGGGTGCCGGAGAGCGACCTGGCGGGGCTCGATGGGCTGGACGGGCTGGACGGGCTGGGCGCGATCGACCCGTCGGCGGGGGCGGACGGGATGGTCGTCGCCGGCCTCGCGGCCGCCTGCCGGCGTTCGCCTCCTGAGCTCTCGCCCGGCCCGCTCACCGTGCTCGGCCACGTGGCCTGGTGGCAGGGCGACGGAGCACTGGCCCGGACCGCGGTCGAGCAGGCCCTGGCCGTCGACCCGGGCTACCGGCTGGCGGTCCTCCTGCAGCGGATGGTGGACGTCGCGGCCCGCCCTCCGCGCAGCGCCTGACGGCCGGTCGCCGAGCGGTCCTGCACCGTCCCGGTCGCGGTCCATGGTGTGGAACGAACCGGGTGCCCGAGGTGGGCCCCGCCGTATACTTACGGAAGGTCATGAGCTCCAGCGCACAGCCCCGGCTTGCTGGACGGCAACCCTCCTCCTTCGGCGGGGTGCCCCGGGTGATGACAAGGCTCGGCCGTGTGGTCCGAGCAAGCGCGAGGACGATCAGGAGTACGCGGATGACCATCGTGGACCGGACCCGTTCCGGCGCCCGCTCGGGCATAGGGAGACCTGGCGTGGACACGCATACGCACAGGGCGGCGGCTGCGCCCACCGTGGCGGCCATCTGGCGCGAGGGCGACCCGCCCGGGGACCGGCAGTTCGCGCGGATCGGTGACGTGGCCCTCGAACGCGGCGGCCGGATCCCCGCGGTGCGCGTCGCCTACGAGAGCTGGGGCCGTCTCAACGCGGCGGGCGACAACGCTGTCCTCGTCGAGCACGCCCTCACCGGCGACAGCCACGTCGTCGGCGGCGCCGGCGCGGCCCACCCCTCGCCGGGGTGGTGGGACGGGCTGATCGGGCCGGGACGGCCGCTCGACACCGACCGGTGGTTCGTCGTCGCGTCCAACGTCCTCGGCGGCTGTCAGGGGACGACTGGGCCGTCGGCCCCGGCGTCCGACGGAGCGCCGTGGGGCAGCCGGTTCCCGTTCGTCACGGTGCGCGACCAGGTGGCCGTCGAAGCGGGCCTCGCCGACGTCCTCGGCGTCCGGTCCTGGGCCGCCGTCGTGGGTGGCTCGATGGGCGGGATGCGCGTGCTGGAGTGGGCGGTGACCCACCCCGAGCGGGTGCAGCGGGCCGTGGTGCTGGCCAGCACGGCCTACGCGACCGCCGACCAGATCGCCTGGGCGCAGCCGCAGCTGCTGGCGATCCGCTCCGACCCGGCCTTCCGTGGTGGCGACTACTACGCCGACGGCGGGAGCGGTGTCGGTGGTGTGGGGGTGATCGGCGGGGCCACCGGGCCCGAGCAGGGCCTCGGCATCGCCCGGCGCATCGCCCACGTCACCTACCGCAGCGGCTCAGAGCTCGACGAGCGGTTCGGGCGGCAGCCCCAGCAGCAGGAGGACCCGCTGGGGGCCGGGGGTCGGTACGCCGTCGAGAGCTACCTCGACCACCATGCCGCGAAGCTCTCCCGCCGCTTCGACGCGAACTCCTACCTCGTGCTCACCGAGGCGATGAGCTCCCACGACATCGGGCGCGGTCGTGGTGGTGTCGAGGCGGCCCTCGAGCGGGTCCGGGCCGAGACCACCGTGGTGGCCGTCGACTCCGACCGGCTCTACCCGCCGCGCCTCAGCGCCGAGATCGTCGCCGGGGTGCCGGGCGCACAGGGGCACCTCATCACCTCGCCCCACGGACACGACGGGTTCCTTATCGAGATCGAGCAGGTCGGGCAGGTGGTCCGGGCCGCTATGGGCACGGTGGGGGACGCCCGTTTCCGGTAACGTCACAGGTCAGGTCGTGCTGTCGCTCACCGAGGAGGATCGCCGAGTGTCCATCGTCGTGGGGTACATCCCGACCCGGGAGGGTCGTGCCGCGTTGCGTCGGGCGGCCGTCGAGTGCGAGCTGCGCCGCGTGCCGCTGCTGGTCATCAACAGCCAGGCCAACGGCAAGCTCTACGACGAGCTCGACACCACCCGGTTCGAGTCCTCCCTCGACGAGGTCCGGGCCCGCCTCGCGGACGCCGGAGTAACCGTCGAGGTGCGCCAGCTCGTGCGCGGCAAGGAGCCCGCCGAGGACCTCATCGAGGTGGCCGACTCCAGCCACGCCGAGCTCATCGTCATCGGCCTGAGGCGACGGACCCCGGTGGGCAAGCTCATCCTCGGGTCCAACGCGCAGCGGATCCTGCTCGACGCGACGTGCCCAGTGCTGGCGGTCAAGGCCTCGCCCGAGGACGACTGAGCCCGACGCGTCGCCCGCAGGATGGGCCGATGGTCCCGCGGAGGCCTGGCAGGGTTTTATAATGGTGGAGAACACGGACGCCCAAGGCCGGCCCGCACCTCGAGGGGCACGGGATCAGCACCCTCGACGCGTCCGCCTTAACGTTCGGTCTTCTGCGTGCACCGACCCCCGCATGACCCCGGTGCACGAGCGATGTCGCATGTCTCGCGACGAAAGGTAGTCGGTTTCTGTGTCGAAGGGCTCCACGACCCCGCAACGCTCCGCCACGGCCCTCCCCAAGGAGTTCGCCCATCCCGCGCTGCAGCAGCTGATCGCCACTGGCTCCGTCCGCCCGGTGACCGGTGACGAGGTCCGGGTCGCCTTCGAGGCGGCGGGCCTGAGCTCGGCCCGCAGCAAGACCGTGCTGCGAGCCATGGAGGAAACCGGAGTGACCGTGTCGCTGGAGCCACCGGCCACCCGGCGCGCCGTCGCCGCCACCTCGACGCGGCCGGCCACCACGCGGACGACCGTCGCCAAGACCGCGACCAAGGCGCCCGCCAAGAGCGCCGGCGCCACGCCGGCGGCGAAGAAGGCTGCCGCGTCCGCCGCGAACGGTGCGACCACGTCGACCACGTCGACCAAGCCGGCCAAGGCGGCTCCGGCCAAGGCTGCGCCGACATCGCGCACGGCTGCGCCCAAGAAGGCGGCCGCCTCGACGACCGCCCAGACCGCGGGCGCCGCGGCGGCGCCCGCCAAGAAGGCGGCGACCCGCACCGCTAAGGCCGCCCCAGCGAAGAAGGCCGCGGCGAAGACCGCCTCGGGCAAGCCCGGCACGGACGCCGCCGACGAGCCCGAACTCGAGGACGTCGAGCCGGGTGACGACGACGTGGTCGCCGTCGAGGTGGTCGCGGAGGTCGTGGCGACCCCGGACGCGGCGACCGACGAGGCCGACGACAGCGACGACGACGAGGAGAACGAGGACGGCACCGCGAAGGTCCGCCGTCCGACTGCGGCTGAGGAGGAGTCCGAGGAGGCCGGGTTCGTCATCCGCGACGACGACGAGGACGACGCCCCCGCGCAGCAGGTCGTCACGGCCGGCGCGACCGCCGACCCCGTCAAGGACTACCTCAAGCAGATCGGCAAGGTGGCCCTGCTCAACGCCGAGCAGGAGGTCGAGCTCGCCAAGCGGATCGAGGCCGGCCTGTTCGCCGAGGAGCGCCTCTCGCAGATGACCAAGCAGGAGAAGTTCGCCAAGTCCGGCCGCGAGCTCGACTGGATCGCCCGCGACGGCAAGAAGGCCAAGAACCACCTCCTCGAGGCCAACCTGCGCCTCGTGGTCTCCCTGGCCAAGCGCTACACCGGCCGCGGGATGCTCTTCCTCGACCTGATCCAGGAGGGCAACCTCGGCCTCATCCGTGCGGTCGAGAAGTTCGACTACACCAAGGGCTACAAGTTCTCGACCTACGCCACGTGGTGGATCCGTCAGGCCATCACCCGCGCGATGGCCGACCAGGCCCGCACCATCCGCATCCCG
>JBDSYO010000511.1:0-6027 GCA_039925625.1 Lapillicoccus sp.
ACCGATGCCGAGCCGGCCGAGCCTGACCTCAAGATCGCCCTGCCCGTCGACGACGAGGTCGACGACTGCGTCGAGTGCGGTTACTGCGAGCCGGTATGCCCGAGCCGTGACCTCACGACGACCCCCCGCCAGCGCATCGTGCTGCGCCGGGAGATGGCGCGACTGCGTCAGCTCGGCGACCTCGAGACCCTCCGCGAGGTCGAGGCCGACTACGCCTACGACGCCGTCGACACCTGTGCCGTCGACGGGATGTGCGCCACCGCCTGCCCGGTGCACATCAACACCGGCGACCTGATGAAGCGGCTGCGGGCTGAGCACGTCGGCCCGCTGACCCAGCGCACGTGGACGCTCGCGGCGAAGCACTGGGGCGTCACCACTCGTATCGCCTCGGCGGCGCTGACCACCGCCGACGCCCTGCCGCCTCGGGCGGTGGCGGGCGCGAGCCGGCTGATGCACCGGTTCGCCGACCCCGACGTCATGCCGCAGTGGTCGTCCGACCTCCCGGCCGGCGGCGGACGCCCTCGGCCCGTCGAGGCGTCGCCGACGCCGGCGGCGGTCGTCACGCGGGAGGCCGTCTTCTTCAGCTCGTGCACCGGCACGATGTTCGGTCCATCCGAAGGCGGCCCGGGTGTCCGTAGCGCCTTCGGTCAGGTCTGCGAGCGGGCCGGGGTGCGGCTCGTCAGCCCGTCCGACCAGTCCGACCTCTGCTGTGCGACGCCGTGGCGGTCGAAGGGGCTCGTCGACGGGGCCCGCATCATGGAGGCCCGCGTCGTCGACGCCCTCTGGGCGGCCACCCGCGGCGGCGAGCTCGACGTCGTGTGCGACGCGTCGTCGTGCACCGAGGGCCTGCGCCAGAGCCTCGAGCACAACCCGCCGCCCGGTGGGCCTGGGTCCGTGCGCATCGTCGACGCGGTGCAGTTCGCGGCCGACCACCTGCTCGACGCGCTGCCGGCCCCGCTCAAGGTCGGGTCGGTGGTCGTGCACCCCACGTGCTCCAGCGCCCGGCTGGGGATCGACGGCGCCCTGCGAGCGGTCGCCGCCGCGGTCGCGGACGAGGTCGTCGTGCCCGCTGCGGCGGCGTGCTGTGGTTTCGCCGGTGACCGGGGGATGCTCCACCCCGAGCTCACCGCCTCCGCCACCCGGGCCGAGGCCGCCGAGGTCGAGGGCGTCGTCGCCGACGCGTACGCCTCGTGCAACCGCACCTGCGAGCTGGGTATGACCCGGGCGACCGGCCGCCCCTACCAACACATCCTCGAGCTGCTGGAGGCCACGACCCGCGCGTGACGCCAATTGGGGTGATGAGCACCAGATCATTGGCGTCGGTCAAGGCACAGTTCAGTGCCGTGGTCGACAGCGTGCACGACACCCGTAAGCGGGTCGTCGTCACCCCGCAACGGTGAGCCCGCCGTCGCGGTGATCGCGATCGACGACCTGGAGTCGCTGGAGGAGACGCTGGCCGTCCTCCAGAACGAGAAGGTGATGCGGGACCTCGCGCTGGACAACCCCCAGCGGGTCGGGAAGCCCCTGCGTGCACCGCTCGACGGCAAGCACTCGGCGCGGCGCGGGCAGTACCGCGTCAGCTACGGGATCGACGTCGCCGAGAATACCGTGACCGTCCTCGCGGTCAGCCATCGACGCGATGCCTCCTCCTGACCGGTCGGTCAGGGCGCCCGCAGCCGGTCGGCCAGGCCGGTCGCTCGCACCGCCCGCTGCTCCACGGCTGCCACGACCGCTTCGCGGGAACCACGCACCCGCACGGTATGCCGCGCGCGGGTCACCGCGGTGTAGAACAGCTCACGCGTCAGCAGGCGCGAGCCGGGTTCCGGCAGGACCACCGACACCTCGTCGTACTGGCTGCCCTGTGCGCGGTGCACCGTCATCGCGTGGGCGGTCGTGACCTCGGCCAGCCGGCTGAGGTGCAGGTCGCGGCCGAGCCCGGACGACCCGTCGGCCAACAGCGCCGACATCCGTCCTGACGCCGGGTCGCGCACCACGACGCCGGTGTCGCCGTTGAACAGGCCCAAGCTGTAGTCGTTCTCGGTGACGAGCAGGGGCTGACCGGCGTACCACCCGCTCAGGTAGTCGACCCCGAGCGACTGCGCGAGCCACGAGGCCACCTGGCGGTTCCACCAGCGGGCACCGAACGGGCCGCTGTTGTGGGCGCACAGCAGCTGGTGACGACCGAGCGCTCCGATGGCGGCGGCGCGGTCACCCTGCTCGGCGGCGTCGTGCAGGTCCCGAGCCGCCGCCCGCACCGGCCCCTCGATGTCGTCGACCAGTGAGGCGCTCGGGTCGTCCGACTCGAGGATCGCCAACGCGGCCTCCGCGTCGCCCCGCCGCACCGCCTCGGCCAGCTCGGCGATCGCGCCGCGGAACCGGTGGCTCGTGCGCAGCGGCCCCACGGCGGGGCTCTGCGGCCCGAGACCGTCGACGAGGTCGCGAAGCACGGCCCCGGCCTCCACCGACGTCAGCTGGTCGGCGTCGCCGACGAGCACGAGCCGCGCGTGAGGTGGCACGGCCTCGAGGAGCCGGGCCAGCAGGGTGAGCGAGACCATCGACGTCTCGTCGACGACGACCACGTCGTAGGGCAGCGGGTTGCTGCGGTCGTGGCGGAACCGGTTCCGGCTCTCGGGGCGCCAGCCGAGGAGGCGGTGGATGGTCGTCGCGGCGAGCGAGGACACGAGATCCGCTGCCGCTGAGGGGAAGTCAAGCTTGGCGGCTTCGGTGTGCACGGCCTGGGTGATGCGCGCCGCCGCCTTGCCGGTCGGGGCGGCGAGGGCCACCCGGAGCCGTGGGCCGTCGAGGGCCACCAGGGAGGCGACGAGCCTGGCGATGGTGGTCGTCTTGCCGGTCCCGGGTCCGCCGGTGACGAGGCTCGTCCGGTGGGTGCAGCACGCCCGCG
Source organism: Lapillicoccus sp. (assembly GCA_039925625.1). Classification (GTDB taxonomy): domain Bacteria; phylum Actinomycetota; class Actinomycetes; order Actinomycetales; family Dermatophilaceae; genus Lapillicoccus. The sequence continues at coordinate 2,903 of JBDSYO010000511.1, forward strand.
CCGCGTCGCGCTGCTCGGCGTACCCGTCCCCGGGGAATGCTGCCTCGAGTGCTTCGCCCAGTCGGGCGGCGTCGACCAGCACCGGGAGGCCGGCGCGGGACGCGAGGTCGTCGGCGACCTGGATCTCCTCGCGCCAGTAGCGGTCGAGGTAGAGCCGGTCGAGGTCGTGATGGACCACGCCGTATGCCGCCACCCGGCTCCCGTCCACGGCCTCCGCCCAGCCGGCCGGGTCGGGCCAGGCGAGGCCGTCGTCGGGGGACGGGAGGGTGGCCAGGTCGACGCATACCGAACCCTGACGGGCCGCGCGCACCGCGAACGCCACGGCGAGCAGGGCCGACTCATCGGTCTCCCCGACCGCGTTCCCCACTCGGGAGGCGACGTGAACGTCGGCCGCGGTGAGCAGCTCGGCCGCGTTGAAGGCGCGCAGCAGTCCGGTCGCACCGAGCGCCGTGTCGCGGTGGAAGGGTGGACGCTGCCCGACGGCGGTCATCCCGCGCCCCGCCCACCGAAGAGGGCCGAGACGGCTTCGACCAGGTCTTCGCTCGGGCGCCACGCGAAGACGCCGCAGGGCTGGCCGTCGACGACCGGTGTCTGCGGGCCGACCATGCCGCGCAGGTAGAGGTAGAGCACCCCGCCGAAGTGCTCGGCGAACCGGTAGCCCGGCTGTCTCCAACGGAGGAACCGGTGCAGCGCAACCGAGTAGAGCAGCGCCTGGAGGGGGTAGCTCGACCTGGCCATGGCCTCGCCCAGCCGGCGCGGCTCGTACGCGTCGACGGGGTTGGGCTGGTCGCGCTCACCCACCCAGGTGGTCTTGTAGTCGGCCACGAAGTACCGGCGGTCGTCAGCGCCACCCACGCCGAAGACGAGGTCGAGCGAGCCCGAGAGGTAGCCGTTGAGGCTCTGCGCGTAGGCGGGGTGGTCGAGGGTCTCCGCGTAGGCGGCGAGCGGGTCGTCGGCCGGCACGTGGCGACGCCAGAGGGCCGCGACGTCGCGCAGCACCGCCGCGGTCGCACCGGACGACCGCTGGTCGCCGCCACCGAGGGGCAGCTCGAACCCCATCTCGGTGAGCCGGTCGCGGGCCCCGATGTCTCGCAAGGTGACGTCGCCGGTCAGCGGGCCGAGCGGGGTGTCCGTCACCGACACCAGCGCCGATGCCAGCCCCTCGGACTCGAGGTCCACCGGCCACCAGACCCGCTGCTCGTCCACCAGCCGTCGCAGCTGCGCCCGCCACCCGTCATCATCGGCTCCCGGAGACGCTCCGGGGTCGGCGTGCTCCAGCACGGCGTGCACCAGAGAGCCGAAGGTGGCGCCGCCGGGGAGGTCGGACATGGGGGACAGCAGGCGCTCGGAACCCGTTGCGGCGTCAGTAGATTCGGTAGAAGCGTCGGGCAGCGGCGGCTCGTCGTCGCGGGGCGGGTCCTCGGGCTCGCTGACCGCGCGCAGCCGGCCGGGGTCGCGGGCCTCCTCCTCGGCCGCGGCGTGGGCCAGGCCGCTGTAGGACGTGCGCGTCCACGACCGGTCCAGCGTGCGGGTGAAGCGGCGGACGGCCAGAGCAGCCGAGGCGGGCGCGGGCGGCATACCGGCCGACGAGTCGAGCGAGCAGGGCTCCACGGTGAACGCCCCGGCGTCGCTCCATGCCGCGGCGATCCGCCGGACGTCGGCCTCCCCGCGCAGCGGGGACGAGGCCGGCACTCGAGCGTCACCCGGTCGCCGGCCGAACACCAGCCGGTGGAGGGCTGACGGGGAGGTGTTCGCGCTGCTGGGCATCCACCAGATCACCAGCTGGCTCTGCGCGCGGGTGGCGGCGACGTAGAGCTTGCGCAGCTCCTCACCCGAGTCCTCCGCGGCCGCCAGGGTGGCGGCCTCCTGCTGGCCGCCGTGGCCGCTGACGTCGACGCACCGCTCGCCGCTCGCGTCGTGGTAGCGCGGGTGGTCCTCGCTGCGGGTGTAGAGATCGCTGAGCGACGGGGCGTAGACGACGGGGAACTGCAGCCCTTTGCTGGCGTGGATCGTGAGCAGGTGCACCGCCGCGGCGTCGCTGTCGTGCCGGCGCACCCGGTCGGCCGAGACGGTGGTGAGGTCCTCGGCGCGCTGCCGGGCGAGCCAGGACGCCAACACCCCGGGGGCGGTATGCCCGTCGCGCGCCGCCTCGTCGAGCAGCTCGGTCGTGTGCCTCAGGTCGGTCATGGCGCGGGTGCCGTCGGGCTCGCGCAGCACGCGGGCCGCGAGCCGGCCGTCGGCCCCCGCGAGCTCGAGCACCGCGGACGGCCCCCGCTGCCGCAGGACGTCGGCCCAACCGCGAAGGGTCTCGGAGTCGTCAGCGGTGAGGGAGTCGCCCCCCTGACCGGCCCGGGCCAGGTCGGCGGCCGTGCGCCCGAGGAAGAGTGTGAGCGATGCGGCGCGCACCGCCGCCGAGCGGTGCGGCTGGGCGAGCGCCTGCAGCAGGGTCAGCCAGGCCTGCCCCGCCGACGAGGTGAGCACGCTGCCCGAGCCGACCAGCACGCTGGGCACGCCCCGATCGTGGAGCGCCCGCGCGACCTCCGCCAGCTTGCCCCGGGTGTCGGCGATGACCGCGACGTCGCGCGCCTCGACCGGCCGCCCGTCGAACGTCGCGCCGGACCCGAGCAGCCCCACGACGTCGTCGGCCAGGTCGTCGGCGACCACCGGCCGGAGGCGGCTGACGGGCAGGCCTTCGTCGGGCCCGGCCCCCAGCGCCGTGCGGTCGACGACGCGCAGCCGGAACGGTTCCGGATGGGGCGCCCCCACCAGGCGAGCCTCCTCGTGCGAGGCGTCGACGGGCCGGACGACGATCTCCGGGTCGCCCAGCTCGGCCCCGACGAGCAGCGCTTGGAGCCCCGCGACGAGGCCGGCGTAGAGGTGCACCGTCTCGATGAGCGGCCGGCCGAAGATGCCCGACAGCGCCCCGATGTACATGAACGAGCCGGTGACGATGAGGGTCAGCACCAGGGTGGCGTTCACCCAGTGCAGCCACCGTTCCACCCGGTCGAAGCGCACCACGCGGTCCCCCACCACCGCGTCCACGGGCCGGCGCCCCAGGCGCGGTTCGTCAGGGTCCGCAAGGTCGATGGAGACCGGTCGCACGTCGGCCGAGGCGGCGTCGGCCG
>JBDSYO010000512.1:0-4100 GCA_039925625.1 Lapillicoccus sp.
CCAGTGCTCGGCGTCGTCGAAGCGCACCGCCACCCGACGACGGCTCGTCGTCGCCCCGTCGAAGCCGGCATCGAGCAGCAGCGCCTCGACCCCCGCATCCGACGCGAACGAGCCGCGCGCCCCGCTCGTCCGTGCGTCGAGCAGGTGAGGCGGTAGGTAGGGGTCGAAGATCGCGTCGACCTCGGCCCACACCGGGTCGCGGTCGCCGAACGTCGACAGGCCGACCCGGCCGCCCGGACGGAGGAGGTCGACCCAGCAGGCGAGCGCGGCGCGGGGGTCGGGCAGGAAGAAGACGACGAGGGATGAGGCGAGCAGGTCGGCCGGGCCGCCGAGCGCCGCTACGACCCCCGCCACGTCGGGGGTCTGCGCGTCGACGACGCGCGTCGTCACCTGGGCCAGCCCCTGGTCGCGAGCAAGCGCACCGCAGGCCTGCACCATCCGCGGTGACAGGTCGCCGCCGAGCGCGGCCCCCGACGGCCCGATGCGGCGCGCGATCTCGAGCAACGCGGCGCCACGTCCGCACCCGAGGTCGACCGCCCGCTCACCCGGCTGGGGGTCCAGCGCGTCGACCAGGCCGGCCGCTATCGGCGCGAAGAAGTCGACGCCCACCTGGTCGTAGCTGTCGGCGAGGGTGTCCCAGAGGCGCACCATCGGCCCGGTGTCGGGGTCCATGGGCCCAGCGTCCTCCCCGTCCCGGCGTCCCGGGCCGTTTCCGCAGAGAGCCTGCGTGTCAGTCGGTGAAGCAGAGCTTCCGGAACCGGGCCAGCAGCTCAGGGTCGGCGGCGTCCACCGCGCTCGGGTCGGCGTCGCCACCGGACTCGGCCGGGTCGCCGTGCCGGTCGTAGAGCCACTGGATCAGCTGGCCGCCGGTGCCGGTCACGGCCGGGAGACCGCGCTCGGCGACCTCGGCCGCGGTGGCGCGGGTGACCGCGCTGATGCCCGGCTGGTCGCCGTCGGTGACCAGCCACGCTGCCTCGGAGTCGTTGCAGCACAGGGCGAACGTGCCGTCGAGCGCCGGAGGCAGCGGGTCGTCGTCGACGTTGTCGGCGTTGACGACGGAGAACTGCAGCATCTCGTCGACGCAGTCGGCCCCCACCTCGGGGGACACCTCGACCGTCCGCCCCGCGGCGTGGGCGGCGTCCCAGTGGTGCACGACGATCTCCTGCACCTGATGGCGGATGACAAAACCCGCGTCCTGCCGGTGGGGCGCCCACGTCCACACCCTGGTGGCCGGATCGACGTCCGAGAGCACGCGAACGAGCCGGTCCGTCGCAGCACGGAAAGCGGCGACCGTGTCATCGTCGGTGGCCCGCTCCGGGTGCTCCAGGTGGGTGGGCCGCTCGGTGATGCGGTCCGCCACGATGGTGGCCCAGAACCAGTGCACCTCAGTGACGTGGTGGACGAGGTCGCGCACCGTCCAGCCCGGGCAGAACTCGACCTCGGCGTCGAGGTGTCCCTCGGCGAGCCCGGCCAGCGCCGCACTGTGGGCGGCGATGGTCGCGGTGCAGTCGGCCTGAGTCAGGGGCGTCATCGAGGGTGTGGTCCACGGCATCCGGTCACCCTAGCCAGACCGTCCGACACCGGGCCCGGCCTTTTCCGGCCGGTAGCGTCGAGGCATGTACGGACCCCTGCGCGACCAGCTGTCGGCCACGTTGGACGAGATCCGCGATGCCGGCCTGTGGAAGCACGAACGCGAGCTCGCGTCGCCCCAGGCCGCTCGGGTCAGGACCGGGCTGGGCGAGGCGCTGAACTTCTGCTCCAACAACTACCTCGGCCTCGCCGACGACCCCGAGATCGTGGCCGCTGCAGCGGATGCGTTGCGCAAGTGGGGTTTCGGGATGGCGTCCGTACGCTTCATCTGCGGTACCCAGGAGCTGCACACCGAGCTCGAGCGGGCGGTGGCGACGTTCCTCGGTACCGACGACGCGATCCTCTACTCCTCCTGCTTCGACGCGAACGGTGGGTTGTTCGAGACCCTCTTCGACGCCGAGGACGCGATCGTCTCGGACGCCTTGAACCATGCCTCGCTCATCGACGGGATCCGGCTGTCCCGGGCGCGGCGCTTCCGCTACCGCAACGCCGACCTTGCCGACCTCGAGGTGCAGCTGCGCGCCGCGCATGGCGCCCGGCGCACCGTCGTCGTCACCGACGGCGTCTTCTCCATGGACGGCTCGTATGCCCCCCTCGAGGGCATCTGCGACCTCGCCGAGCGCTTCGGCGCACTGGTCATGGTCGACGACTCCCACGCGGTCGGGTTCGTCGGCCCCGGTGGGTGCGGCACGCCCGAGCTCTTCGGCGTACAGGAACGCGTCGACATCCTCACCGGCACGTTCGGAAAGGCGCTGGGCGGGGCGTCCGGGGGCTACGTCGCCGCTCCCCGCGAGGTCGTCGGCCTGCTCCGCCAGCGGTCGCGGCCCTACCTCTTCTCCAACTCCATCCCCCCCAGCGTCGCCGCGGGGTCACTGCGCGCCCTCGAGGTCGTGCAGCGGTCGGCCGATCGGCGAGAGGCGTTGCGGCGCAACACGTCGTTGTTCCGGACCTTCATGACAGACGCCGGGTTCGACCTCCTGCCGGGGAGCCACCCCATCGTCCCGGTGATGTTCCCCGACCCCGACGGCGCGCGCCGGGCCGCGCAGGTCGCCGAGCACATGTTGGCCGCCGGCGTTTACGTCGTCGCCTTCAGCTACCCCGTCGTGCCTCGCGGCGAGGCCCGCATCCGCGTCCAGCTCTCCGCCGCGCATACCGAGCAGGACGTGCGCAGGGCGGTCGACGCCTTCGTCGCCGCCCGCTCGGCCGTGGGCGGGGACGCGTCCGAGACGTCCTAGCGGGCGGCCTCGGCCTCGTCGAGCAGCGGCTCGACGTCGAAGTGCTCGGTGTTGGCCCGCACCCGGGCGACGACCGCGTCGACGAAGGGGGCCGGGACCTCGAGGCCGGCCTCGCCGAGAGCCTTGAGCAGCTCGCTCCGCACGGTCTCCTCGGTCGCCCCGTCCTGCCATGAGGTGATCCGGTCGACGACGGCCTGGACGGCCTCGACCTTGGGGGCGCGGTCGTCTGTGCCGGAGGTGCCGTTCTGGTCGCTCATCCCGCCACCCTAGGCGGAGAGCACGGCGAGGGCCTCCCGGGCGCTGTCGACGAGGTGGACGGCGGTCCCCATCTGCCGGCCGGCGCCCAGCGCCTGCACGAGGGGCCAGACGGGGACGACCTCGGTCCACTGCTCCACGCCGACGAGCACCAGGGGCGGCGACCGGGTCTCGGGGGACGCGTAGTAGAGCCGCGTGCACAGCTGGAAGACCTCCTGCACCGTGCCGGCGGCTCCCGGCAGCACGACCACCCCGGCGTTGCAGAGGGCCAGCAGCCCGTCCTCCCGGATCGCGTTGGAGAAGTACTTGGCGATGCCCTCGGCGAACACGTTCGGCGGCTCGTGGCCGTAGAACCACGTCGGCACGCCGAGGGAGCGCGGCTGGTCGGTCGGCGCCCCGGGGTCCGCCGCCGGCGCGGGGCTTCCGGGGTGCGGTGCGACTCGGGGCCCCAGGTCGTCGAGCACCTCGAACGCCACCCGGGCCCAGCCCTCGACACCGGACCGGAACGAGGGGACGCGCCCCAGCCGGTCGAGCGCCGTGTCGAGGGCATCCGCCGAGGGCACGGCCGCGCCGAGGTTGGCCGCCTCCATGGCCCCCGGCCCGCCACCGGTGGCGACGAGCAGCCCGGCCTGGGCGAGGTCGCGCCCGAGGCGAGCGGCGGCGGCATACCCGCTCGACCCGCGTTCCTGAGCGTGCCCGCCCATCACACCGACGACCCGGCGTCCGGTGACCCACTCGTCCAGCGCGTCGTTGATCGAGTCGTCGTGGATCGCGCGCAGCAGCGTGGCGTACGCGTCGCCGGCCAGTCGCATGTCCCGGCTCCACTCGTAGGCGAGGGAGTCGGTCGTCGAGGCGTAGCCACCCGGCCCGTCGAGCCCCGCGTACAGCTCGCGCCCGGTGTAGAGGTGGGCGCGGTAGACGTTCACCGGAACGTCGGGGACGCTCGGGAAGACGACGGCGCCATGGCTCTGCAGGTGGGTGAGCAGGGCGGGTGTCGCCATGCCGCCGAGGACGACCAGG
>JBDSYO010000513.1:0-3879 GCA_039925625.1 Lapillicoccus sp.
CCCTTGTACGGGGCCGCCTTGAGGATGGTGACCTCGACCTTCTTGCCGTTCGGGGTCTCGTAGGTGGCGCTGACGCCGACCTTCTTGCCGTTGATGGCCTTGCCGAGCGGCGACTGCTCCGAGAAGACCTCGGGGCCGTTGTCGTCCTTGATCTCGCGGTGGCCGAGCAGGAAGGTCTCGTCGTCGCCGAACATCCGCACGGTGATGAGCATGCCGGGCGTGACGATGCCGCTGTCCTTGGGGGTCTCGCCGACCTTGGCGTTCTCGAGCAGCTGGGTCAGCTGGCGGATGCGGGCCTCCATCTTGCCCTGCTCCTCCTTGGCCGCGTGGTAGCCGCCGTTCTCCTTGAGGTCGCCCTCCTCGCGCGCCGCCTCGATGCGCTTGGCGATCTCGGACCGCCCCTCGCCGGAGAGGTGCGAGAGCTCGCCCGTGAGTCGGTCGAAGGCTTCCTGGGTGAGAAAGCCCGGGGTGGGGGCGGTCGCCTGCTCGGTCACGTCATGCTCCTTGGATTGCGTATGCCTAAGCAAAGGGTCTGGACCTCAACGGTCCAGACCCGGTGATGCTCGAGGCGAAAACACCAAGGATACCCACCTCCGCTGTGCGCGGGCGCCGGAGCGGGCCCTCAACCGGCGCGGACGCAGTCCTGGACGACCCCGGTGACCGCGCGGGTCGTCGTGCGCACCGTGCTCTCCTGGTGCACCACCTGGTCGCCGGTGCTCGGGATCGGCACCGTCGCGCTGCCGACGGCGGTGAAGTGGCCGTCCATGGCGCGGATCGTGCACGTGACGGCGAGCCCCGGGGGGCGGGAGACGTCGAACGAGACGGTGACGCTCGTGTCGTCGACGACCTTGTAGGCCACCGTGGTGGCGCTGACCCGCTGTGACTCGTTGCGCAGCGTCCACCAGCTGATGAGCACGGCGGCCACGAGCCCGACGACGCCGCCGGCGACCGCCCAGGCGAGCCGGCGCCGGTCGGTGCCGGGCGGGATGCGCAGGCGGCTGCGTCCGGTGGCGGAGGTGTCGGACGGCGATGACATGATGGTTCACCGTAGAGCGACGGCGACGTCCCCGTCCGACCGGGGACCCCGGAGCGAGGCCGGTGAGAAGGATCGTCGAGAAGGACAGGTGGACCGGTGGCACCCCGAGGGTTGCGGCTCATGACCGTGCACGCGCACCCCGACGACGAGTCGAGCAAGGGCGCCGCGACGATGGCCAAGTACGTCCGCGAGGGCCAGGAGGTCACGGTCGTCTCGTGCACCGGCGGCGAACGCGGCGACATCCTCAACCCCCGCCTGAAGGACGACGCGCACATCCTGCGCGACATCACCCAGGTGCGGCGCGACGAGATGCGCGCGGCGCAGGAGATCGTCGGGTTCGACCACATCTGGCTGGGTTTCGTCGACTCCGGGCTGCCCGAGGGCGACCCGCTGCCGCCACTGCCCGACGGGTGCTTCGCCCTCGAGCCGATCGGCGTGACGACCGAGGCGCTGGTGCGCGTGATCCGTGAGGTGCGCCCGCACGTGCTCGTCACCTACGACGAGACCGGCGGCTACCCGCACCCCGACCACGTCAACACCCACATCGTGTCGCTGTCGGCGTATGCCGCGGCCGGCGACCCCGACGCGTACCCCCACGCGGGCCCGCCCTGGCGCCCGCCGAAGCTGTACTACCTGCGGACGACCACCAAGGGCCGGCTCGAGGCCCTGCACCGGCTCATGGTCGACCGGGGCGTCGAGTCGCACTACGGGGAGTGGCTCGAGAAGTGGGAGCGCCCCGACGTCACCGTGACGACCCGGGTCGAGTGCAGCGACTACTTCCCGATCCGTGACCAGGCCCTGCTCGCTCACGCCACGCAGGTCGACCCCGACGGCACGTGGTTCCACACCCCCATGGACATCCAGCGCGAGGCGTGGCCCACCGAGGACTACGAGCTCGTGGCGTCCCTCGTCCCCCTCATGGAGGGTGAGGACGACCTGTTCTCGGGGCTGGGTTCGGCCGCGGAGGCCGACGCGCTGGCGCTCGACCCCACGCGTACGCCGGTGCGCGACACCCGCCCGGCCTCACCGGACGACGCCGTGGCCCTGCTGCGCAGCACGGCGGGCTGATGGACACCCCACCGAGCACCGTCGGGCCAGGCATCGGCGCCTTCATCGCCTTCTTCGTGCTCGCGCTCTGCCTCTGGCTGCTCATGCGCAACATGAACGGCCGGATGCGCCGGATGGCCTACCGGGAGCAGCAGCGGGTGGCTGACCTCGAGGCGGCCGAGGCGCAGAAGGCGGCGTCCGCGACCCCGGCGACGACCACGAAGCGCCGCAATCGGTCGGCGCAGACCCAGGGGCCGCAGGCCGGAGGCGAGCCGGCTCAGGCGGAGCCGGACGAGACCACGCCGTAGACAGCGAGCGACGCGGCGACGTAGTGGGCCGCGAAGGCGAGCACGGTGAACGCGTGGAACACCTCGTGGAACCCGAACCAGCGTGGTGACGGGTTGGGGCGCTTGGTGCCGTAGACGACGGCGCCGAGGGTGTAGAGCAGGCCACCGGCGGCGATGAGCGAGACGATGGCCGGCCCGCCGAAGTGCAGCATCGGCCCGAAGTAGAAGACGGCCACCCAGCCGAGCGCCACGTAGATCGGCGTGTAGAGCCAGCGGGGCGCGCCCACCCACAAGACCCGGAACAGCACGCCGCCGATCGCGCCGCCCCAGACGATGAGCAGCAGCGTGCGGGCCTGCTCCCACGGCAGGAGGGTCACGGCGAAGGGGGTGTAGCTGCCGGCGATGATGAGGAAGATGTTGGAGTGGTCGAGCCGCTTGAGCACCCCTGACACCCGCGCCGACCACGTGCCGCGGTGGTAGACCGCCGAGGTGCCGAAGAGCAGGGCGGCGGTCACCGTGAAGACGACGGCGCTGACCCGAGCCTTGCCCTCGGGCGCGAGCACGACGAGGACGATGCCGGCGGCGAGCGCGAGCGGGAACGTCCCGGCGTGCAGCCAGCCGCGCAGTCGGGGCTTGACGACGGCGACGAGGTCGTCGACGGCGCCGGTGGAGGGTTGGGGTGTTGCGAGCATACGGCGACTCTAACTTACGGAACCGTAGGTTACGGAACCGTAGGTTGTGAGGGTGGCCACACGGGCTACGGGTTTCGGAGCGTCGGCGGGGGTAGCGTGGGCGGGTGCCCCTCACCGACGTGCTCTACGGCGCGTACGAGCGACGGCTGGCCAAGCAGATCGCCCGGGAGGACGTCCCCCGGCACGTCGGGGTCATGCTCGACGGCAACCGGCGCTGGGCGCGGGAGAACGGGTTCGAGACGGTCGACGGGCATCAGGCCGGCGCCGACAAGATCAAGCACCTGCTGCAGTGGTGCGAGCAGGCCGGGGTCGAGGTGGTCACCCTCTGGCTGCTGTCGACCGACAACCTCAGCCGCAGCCCCGAGGAGATCGTGCCGCTGCTGAAGATCATCGAGACCGCGGTCGCCGACCTCGCCATCGAGGGGCGCTGGCGCCTGCACCCGATCGGCGCTCTCGACCTGCTCCCGGCGGAGACCGCGCAGAGCCTCAAGGCGTCGGCCGAGGCGACCCGGTCGATCGAGGGGATGCACGTCAACGTGGCGGTCGGCTACGGCGGGCGGCGCGAGATCGCCGACGCGGTGCGCTCGCTCATCCACGAGCACGCCGCCCACGGCACGCCGGTCGACCAGATCGCCGACTCGATCACGGTGGAGCAGATCGAGGCGCACCTCTACACCAAGGGCCAGCCCGACCCCGACCTGGTGATCCGCACCTCGGGGGAGCAGCGGCTCGGCGGGTTCCTGCTGTGGCAGAGCGCGAAGTCGGAGTTCTACTTCTGCGAGGCGTACTGGCCCGACTTCCGGCACGTCGACTTCCT
>JBDSYO010000514.1:0-4347 GCA_039925625.1 Lapillicoccus sp.
CGAGGAAGCGGCGGAGCGGCTCGCGACGATCCTGCGCGAGGAGGAGCCCGACGTGCTGCTCACCTACGACGCCAACGGCGGCTACGGCCACCGCGACCACGTCAAGGTGCACGAGGTCGGGGCGCGCGCGGCCGAGATCGCCGGCACCCCCACGGTCCTGCAGGCCACGGTCCCCCGCGACCTCATCGTGCGCGCCGTCCGGCTGGCCGGCCGCCTCTACCGGTTCCCGGCCGAGTTCGACCCCACGAGCTTCGAGCGCGCTTACAGCCCGAGCGCGTCGATCACCCACCGCGTCTCAGTGCGTCGGTATGCGGCGCAGAAGCGGGCGGCGATGCGCGCCCACGCGTCGCAGGCCAGTGCCGACGGTGGCGCCGACCGCACCCTGGCCGCGTTCCTGCGCATACCGCGGCCGCTCTTCGACCTCGTCTTCGGGCGCGAGTGGTACGTCGACGCCGCCCGCCCACCCGGCCAGGGGGTGGCTCGTGACGTCTTCGCCTGAGAGCGAGGTCTACGAGACCGACATCGCCCCCGACGGCACGCCGCTACCCGAGCCGGAGGTCCCCAAGCCCCCGACGATCACGTGGGTCCGCGTGATCCAGGTCGTCGTCGGCCTGGGGCTCGCGGTCGGCCTCCTCGGCTGGGCGCTGCCGCACTTCGCCCACACCACCTGGGGCGAGGTGTGGGCGGTGCTGCGCGGCATACCGGTCAGCACCGCGCTGGGGCTGTTCCTGCTCATGGTGTTCGGGCTCTGGCTCTACACCTTCACGTTCACCGGGTCACTGCCGCGCCTGCCGCACGTCAAGGCGTTCATCGTCAACGTCTCCGGGTCGGCGGTCGGCAACCTGCTGCCCGCGGGCGGCGCGGCCGGAGCGGCGGCCACCTACAAGCAGCTGCGGTCGTGGGGGTTCACGCGGCGGGCGATCTCGACGTCGCTCATCGTCACCGGGGTCTGGAACATCATGGCCCGGCTGCTGCTGCCGATCCTCGGCATCGCGCTCATGCTCTTCTTCGCCGCCGACCTCAACCCCGCGGTGATGCGGGCGGCCGGCGTCGGCGCTGTGGGGGGCGTCGCCATCCTCGGGCTGTTCATCACCGTGCTCGCCTCCGAGACGGCCGCCCAGCGGATCGGGGTGTGGCTGCAGCGGGTCCTGCGCTTCCTCCCGCTGGTGCGCAACGCCGAGCCGAGCCTCAGCCAGCACATCATGGACCAACGGCACCAGACGATCGCCGTCGTCCGGCACGGCTGGATCTCGATGACGTTCGGGCTCATCGGTTTCTTCGGGATGAACTACCTGCTGTTCTGGTTCTGCCTCAACACCGTCGGCGTCCAGTTCTCCTTCCCCTACATGTTCTTCGCGTTCGCGCTGAGCCGGCTGCTCACGTCGGTGACGGTGACGCCGGGCGGGGTAGGCGTGTCGGAGACCGGGGTCGCCGCACTGCTCGTCGGGTGGGGCGCCAACCCCGCGCAGGCCACGGCGGGTGTCGTCCTCTACTCGCTCTACGTGCACTTCCTCGAGGTACCCCTCGGGATCCTCGGCTGGGTCGGCTGGTGGCTCAGCCCCAAGACTCCCCCTCCGGACCGGGTCGCGTGACCAGGGGCACGAACACGTAGCCCCCGAGGTCGTCGCCGCTGCCGTCGCGCCGCAGCCGCAGCAGCCGGCCACCGACCGGGAGCACCATGAGCCCGTCGTCGGCCAGCTGGTCCACCAGGGCAGCCGGTACCTCGTCGCCCTGGGCCGAGACGAGGATCCGGTCGAAGGGGGCGTCGTCCGGAGCGCCCAGTCGGTCCGGGTCGGCCTGCTGCACCCGCGCCCACGGCTGCCCGGTCCGCCGGACAGCGGCCGCACCCTCGTCGGTCAGGGGCGGGATCCGCTCGACACCGACCACGGTGCCCGTCGGGCCGACGAGCCGGGCCAGCAGCGCCGTCGTCCAGCCCGACCCCGCGCCCACGTCGAGCACCCGCTGGCCAGGCTCGACCCGCAGGGCGTGCAGCATGTCGCTGACGGTCGTCGGCTGGCTGTTGGTCTGCCCGTAGCCGATCGGCAGCGCGCGGTTGACGTCGGCGTACGCCCGCTGGCTGCGCGGCAGGAAGTCCGCGCGCGGCGTGGCAGCCATCGCGGCCTCGACCGGGTCATCGATGGCATCCTCGCCCCGTGGGGCTCGCAACCATCCCACCCACCGAGTATGCCGCCGCTGGAGGGCGCCGGGCGCGAGTCAGCCGAAGACGGGGAGAGGGACCAGGCAGGCTCCATCGTCAGGCGGCCACGAGCCGGCGGACCTGCCGGGACCGCGCCTGGTCGGCGAGGAAGTCGTCGACGTCGGCCGGCTCGAAGGGCCGGCCCGTGGCCAGCTCTGCCGCGCGCGCGATCAGGTGGTCGGCGACCCGGGGGTTGGCCGGGAGGATCGGCCCGTGCAGGTAGGAGCCGATGACATGCCCGGTCACCGCGCCCTCGGTGCGGTCGGTGCCGTTGTTGCCGTGGCCGACGCGCACGGTGCCGAACGCCGCCTGTCCCGATCCGAGTACCGTTGCGCCGGAATGGTTCTCGAAGCCAACGACCTCACCGAAGCTCGTTTCGAGCACGATCCCGCCGATCATCCGCGTCGGGTTGCCGCGCGTCGTCACGTCGAGGATGCCGAGGCCGGGCAGCTCCTGGCCCTCGACGGTGATGAAGGCGTTGCCGAACAGCTGGTACATCCCGCAGATCATGATCATCGGCACGCCGTCGGCCGCGAGGCCGTGCAGCCGGTCGGCGATGACGGCGAGGTCGTCCTCGACGCGGCTCTGCCCCGAGTCCTGCCCTCCGCCGCCCATGAACAGGTGCGGCTCGTCGGGCAGGGTCGACCCCGGGTGGTGGTCGTGGACGCGAACCTCGTAGCCGTGCCGGCGGATCCGCGACGCAAGGCAGCGGGTGTTGCCGAGGTCGCCGTAGATCGACATCTCGCGGGGGTAGAGATGGACCAGGTTGATGAGCCCCTTGCTCGTCATGCGCTCTCCTCTCCGAAGCCGGCCAGCCCGTAGCGGGCGGCCAACAGGCGCCGCAGCCTCATCATCGCCGTGTAGGTGCAGAAGATCCGGCGGGGCTCGTCGGGATGCTCGGCGAGCAGCCGGTCCAGCGCGAGGGCGAGGTCGGGCTCCACGGCGCCGACGGCGACGTCGTCGTAGTCGAGGCGCAGGGCCATGTCGTACGCGCGGACGCCGGACGTCAGCGCAACCCCGTTGTCCCGCAACGACTCGAAGCTGACGTCGTAGAGCCAGGACACATCCTGCCCGTCGGCATAGTCGTCGTTGATGGCGACCATCGTCGTGACCGGCTCCGTGAGGTAGGTGCCGAGGGCCACGGTGAAGCCGGCGGGGTTCTTGACGAGCACCAGCTCGAGGGGCGACCCGCCGGCGTCGATGACCTCGCCCCGGCCGAACGGCGGTCGCACCGTGCGCAGGGCCTCCATGGTCGCCACGGGCGAGAACCCGTCGCCGAGGACGAGCCGGGCCGTCGTGACCGCCGCCGTCGCGTTGATCATCGCGGCCAGGCCCCGCTGGTGCAGCGTGACCGGCCCTACGGTGTTGCCGCCGAGGTCGACCCGGAACGTCCGCGCGTCGTCGGGGTGCAGCATCCCGTCGTCACTGGTGGGGTCGGGCACGGCCACGGGGTCGCCGCTGCGGACGTCGGCCTCGTGCAGCGGCGGCAGGTCGTCGGCGACGGCGGGGTCGATACCGAACCAGCGCACCTCGACGCCGTCGGCGAGCTGGGCGCGGATGCGCGAGACGAAGGCGTCGTCGCGGTTGAGGACGACGCCTGCGCTGGTCTGGGTGGCCAACGTGGCCAACAGCTTGGCCGTCGTGTCGATCTCGGCGAACCGGTCGAGCTGGTCGCGGGCGACGTTGAGGAGCAGGGCATGCGTAGGCGTGACGACCCGGGCGAACTGCAGGGCGTGCCACTCGTCGAGCTCGAGCACGGCGACGTCGGCGTCGAGGCGGCCCGACAGCGGCAGGGCGCCGAGCATGGAGGAGATCACGCCGCGGGTGAAGTTGCTGCCCGTGGGGTTGGTGAAGACCCGCTTCCCGTGGGCCCGCAGGATCGCCGCCAGCATCTTCGTCGTCGTCGTCTTGCCGTTGGTGCCCGTGACGACGACGATCCCGCCGCGGACCCCCGCCAACGCGTGGGTGAGGAACGCCGGGTCGATCCGCTCGGCCACCAGCCCGGGCATCGCCGACCCGCCGCCGCCCCGGATGCGGGCTGCGGCCCGGGCGGCCTTGCCCGCCACGATCGCGGCGGTGGTCCTCAGCACGCGCCAACCCTAAGGGCTGCGCGGTACCAGACCCGCTGACGCTGCGGGTTACGCTCCGCG
>JBDSYO010000515.1:0-3916 GCA_039925625.1 Lapillicoccus sp.
CGATCCAGCGGTACTCGGCGCCCTTGGTGTCGAGGGTGCCCACCAGGGCGACCCGTGCTCGCGTGGTCATCGTCGACCCACGTCCTCTCGTTGACGGTCAGGCAGGTGTTCAAGCCGCCGGCCTCCGGCGCGACGACGTGAACGGCATCTTCTCCAACCATTTGAAACGTGTCAATATGGCCTTGTCGTTCTGCGCAACCCGACCCACGGAGAAAAGCTGTGACCCTGACGCCCATCGTCGTGTCGGCCCCGACCTTCGAGCACCACCGCGAACCCCTCGGGGTCGGGGAGGCCACGCCGCGGCTGTCGTGGAAGACCACGGCCCCCGCCGGGTGGGTGCAGTCGTCTTATGAGGTGCGACTGGAGGGCGAGGGGCCCGACGGGCGCCTCGTCGGCGGCAGTGCGGCGGCCTCGGCGGACTCGGTGCTCGTGCCGTGGCCGGGGGCGCCGCTCACCTCCCGCGAGCGGGTCACGGCGAGGGTGCGCGTCACGGGCGCCGACCGGTCGGTGTCGGAGTGGAGTACCCCGGCGACGGTGGAGGCCGGCCTCCTCGACCCCCAGGACTGGCGGGCCCGTCCCGTCCACGCCGGATGGCCGGAGGACCTGGACTCCGACACCCAGCGCCCTCCGCTGCTGCGTCGCGAGCTCCTGGTCCGGGAGGGACTGCAGCGGGCGCGCGTGTACGCCTCCGCGCACGGCGTGTTCGAGCTGGAGATCGACGGTCGCCGGGTCGGCGACGACGTGATGGCTCCGGGCTGGACGGCCTACCAGCACCGGCTGCGCTACCGGACCTACGACGTCACCGACCGGTTGGTCCCGGGAGCCCACGCGATCGGCGCGTGGCTCGGCGATGGCTGGTACCGGGGGCGGCTCGGCTGGAACGGGGGCTTCCGCAACGTCTACGGCAGCGACCTCTCGCTCATCGCCCAGGTCGAGCTGACCTACGCCGACGGAACCGTCGACGTCGTGGCCACCGACGGCGAGTGGCGCGCCGCGCCGAGCCCGATCGTGCACACGGGCAACTACGACGGGGAGACCTACGACGCGCGTCTCGAGCGGGAGGGCTGGTCGAGCCCGGGGTTCGACGACAGCGACTGGACCCCGGTCGTCGTGGGGGAGCGCGACCCCGTCACCCTCGTGGCGCCGGACGGGCCGCCGGTCCGGTGCACGCAGGAGCTGCGTCCGGTGTCGGTGGTCCGCACCCCTAGCGGCCGGCAGGTCCTCGACTTCGGCCAGAACCTGGTGGGGCGGCTGCGGATCCGGCTGTCGGGGCTGCGGGGTAGTGAGGTCGTCATCCGCACCGCCGAGGTGATGCAGGACGGCGAGATCTACACCCGCCCGCTGCGCACCGCGAGGTCCACCGACGCCTACACCCTCGCCGGGCGCGAGCGCGAGGACTGGGAGCCGCGGTTCACGTTCCACGGCTTCCGTTACGCCGAGGTGTCGGGCTGGCCCGGAGTCCTGGAGGCGGCCGTGGCCGCCGGCGACATCGTGGCCCGCGTGCTGCATACCGACCTGGAGCGCACCGGATGGTTCACCTGCTCCGACCCCCTCGTGGAGCGGCTGCACGAGAACGTCGTATGGAGCATGCGCGGCAACTTCCTCGACATCCCCACCGACTGCCCCCAGCGCGACGAGCGGGTCGGCTGGACGGGCGACCTCCAGGTCTTCGCGCCCACGGCGACCTTCCTCTACGACGTCTCGGGGATGCTGTCCGGCTGGCTCAGGGACGTCGCATTGGAGCAGCTGCCCGACGGCACCGTGCCCTGGTACGTCCCGGTGATCCCGGCGCACGCCATGTGGACGCCGATCCGACCGGGGGCGGTGTGGGGAGACGTCGCCGTGCTCACGCCGTGGACCCTGTTCGACCGGTTCGGCGACCTGGAGGTCCTACGCCGCCAGTACGACAGCGCCCGTCGGTGGGTCGATCTCGTCGAACGCCTCGCAGGCCCGGACCGGTTGTGGGACAGCGGTTTCCAGCTCGGCGACTGGCTCGACCCCGCCGCCCCGCCCCATGATCCGGCCGACGCCCGCACCGACCGCTACCTGGTGGCGACCGCCTACTTCGCCTGGTCCACCGACCGCCTCTCCGCCACCGCGCACGCTCTCGGTCGCGCCGACGACGCCCGCCGGTATGCCGGTCTGGCCGCCGAGGTGCGCGCCGCCTTCGTCGCCCGTTACGTCGGCCCCGACGGGGTGCTGACGAGCGACGCACAGACGGCCTACGCCCTGGCCATCACCTTCGACCTCCTGCCACCCGAGCTGCGGGCCCGCGCGGGCCGCAGGCTGGCCGAGCTAGTCGCGGAGTCCGGCCACCGGATCGCGACCGGGTTCGCCGGCACCCCCGCGGTGTCCGACGCCCTCAGCCGCACGGGCCACGTCGACGCCGCCTACGACCTCCTGCTGGAGACGCAGGCCCCCTCGTGGCTCTACGCCGTGACCCAGGGCGCCACGACGATCTGGGAACGGTGGGACAGCCTCCTGCCCGACGGCACGGTGAACTCGGGCTCGATGACGTCGTTCAACCACTACGCCCTCGGCGCCGTCGCGGACTGGCTGCACCGGGTCGTCGCCGGGCTCGCGCCGGCGGCGCCCGGATACCGGGAGATCCTCGTCCGACCTCGACCCGGAGGCGGTCTCACATCGGCCTCCGCGGAGCACGAGACGCCCTATGGCCCGGCGCGGGTCGCGTGGGAGGTCGTAGCCGACCGTCTCGTCGTCGACGTGACCGTCCCGACCGGGGCTGTGGCCCGGATCGACCTCCCCGGTATGCCGGTGGAGCAGGTCGCGAGCGGCCCGCACCGCTTCGAGGTCAGCTGGGAGCGGGAGCCCCTGTCGACTCTCGCACGATGAGCTCGGGCCGGAAGAGGACGCGTTCGTGGGCGGCGCCGGACTCCGACTCCGCGAGCAGGAGGTCGACCGCCCGGTAGCCGATCAGGGCGGCCGGCTGCCGGATCGAGCTCAGCGGCACGATGGTGGCGGCGGCGAAGTCGATGTCGTCGTAGCCGATCAGCGCGACGTCCTCCGGCACCCGCAGGTCGCGCTGCACCAGGAGGGCCATGAGGATGCCGACGGCCAGGAGGTCGTTGGCGGCGAAGATCGCGTCGGGGCGGTCCCGGGCGGGGCGGTCGGTGATGAGGCGGCTCGCCGCCCGCCCCGCCAGCACGGTGAGCGCGTCGGTCTCGATGACCTCCAGCGTGACGCCCGGCGCTTTGGCCACCGCCTCACGGGCACCGGCGAGGCGGTCCACGACCTGCCGGATGGTCATCGGACCGCCGATGAAGCAGATCCGGCGCCGACCCGTCGCGATGAGGTGGCGCACGGCGAGGCGGCCGCCCACGACGTCGTCCACGGCCACCGAGGAGAAGCTGTGGTCGGGCGTCTCCCGGTCGACCAGCACCACCGGAGTCCCGTTGCGCTGCATACGTTCCAGCCGGGGGATGTCCTCCTCGACGGGGGAGAGCAGCACGCCGCTGACCCGCTGCTCCTCGAAGAGGTCGAGGTAGGCCCGCTCCCGGACGGGGTTCTCCTGGCTGTTGCCGAGCAGGATCGTCATCCCCACCTCCGCGGCGCGGTCCTCCGCCCCGCGAGCGACGTCGGTGAAGAAGGGGTTGCGGACGTCGAGGACGATGAGGCCGATGCTGCGGCTGCGGCCGGCCCGCAGCTGGCGGGCGGCGTCGTTGCGCACGAAGCCCAGCGTGTGGATGGCGTCGAGCACGCGCTGGGCCGTGGCCGGGGCGACCTTGTCGGGCCGGTTCAGGACGTTGGACACGGTCCCCACCGACACCGACGCCGCCAGCGCGACGTCGCGAACGCTGACCGTCATGTGAGGCCTTCCCCGAGCTGAGCGTTTGCGGTCCCGAAGGCCGGCAGGTCAAGCCACAGCGACGCCCGGCCGACCTCGACCCGCAGGGCC
>JBDSYO010000516.1:0-2826 GCA_039925625.1 Lapillicoccus sp.
GTCGGCCACGGTGACGACCCGGCGGCGCTGACGGCTGCGGCCGGCGTGACTGCCGCCCTCGGGGCTCGCGTCGGCCGGGGCCGAGTGCTGCGGCTCGTCGCGGCGGCTGTCACGGCGTCCGCCGTCACGTCCGCCGTTCCGTCCGCCGTCACGGGAGCCGCGCGCACCCGCGTCCCGACCGCCACCGCGCGCGTTGTCCCGGGGGGAGTCGCCGTGCCGCCCGGATGCCTTGCCCGTCTCGCCGAGGTCCTCGAGGCGCTCCGCCCCGAGGCCCTCACGGGTCTGGTGGGCCTTGTCGAGGCGGCCGGTGACACCGGCGGGGATGTTGAGCTGGGCGTAGAGGTGCTCGGAGGAGGAGTAGGTCTCCTCCGGGTCGGGGATGCCGAGGTCGAGCTGCCGGTTGATCAGGCCCCAGCGGGGCATGTCGTCCCAGTCGACGAAGGTGACGGCGATGCCGGTGTTGCCGGCCCGGGCGGTGCGGCCGACGCGGTGGACGTAGGTCTTCTCGTCCTCGGGGCACTGGTAGTTGACGACGTGGGTGACGTGCTCGACGTCGATGCCGCGGGCCGCGACGTCGGTGGCGACGAGGACGTCGACCTTGCCGTTGCGGAACGCCCGGAGAGCCTGCTCACGCGCCCCCTGTCCGAGGTCGCCGTGGATCGCGGCTGCGGCGAACCCGCGCTCGGCGAGGTCGTCGGCCACCTTCGCGGCCGTGCGCTTGGTGCGGCTGAAGACGAGCGTGAGCCCCCGACCCTCGGCCTGGAGGATGCGCGAGAGCATCTCGACCTTGTCGAGCGCGTGGGCGCGGTAGACGAGCTGCTCGATCGCCTTGACCGTATGCGCGTTCTCGGTCTCGTCGCCCATGGCCCGGATGTGGGTGGGCTGGCGCATGTAGCGCCGCGCGAGGGCGACGATGGCCCCCGGCATGGTCGCGGAGAACAGCATGGTCTGGCGGGTGGGTGAGGTCTGGGCCATGAGCGTCTCGACGTCGGGCAGGAACCCGAGGTCGAGCATCTCGTCGGCCTCGTCGAGCACGACCGTACGGGCCTGCGACAGGTCGAGGTGACCCTGCTTGGCCAGGTCGATGAGCCGGCCGGGCGTGCCCACGACGATGTCGACGCCATTGCGGAGCGCCTCGATCTGGGGCTCGTAGGCGCGGCCGCCGTAGACGGTGAGCACCCGAGCGCCCCGCTGCGCGCCGGCTCGCCCGAGGTCGGCCGCCACCTGCACCGCGAGCTCGCGGGTGGGGGTCACGGCCAGGGCCTGGGGCTTGCCCGGGCGCGCGAGGGAGGCATACCCCTCGTCGGTGGGGGTGACCACGCGCTGCAGGATGGGGATGCCGAAGCCGAGGGTCTTGCCGGTGCCGGTCTTGGCCTGCCCGATGATGTCGTGGCCGCCGAGGGCGACCGGCAGCGTCATGGCCTGGATCGGGAAGGGATGCACGATGTCCATCCCGGCCAGCGCGGCGACGATCGCGGGGTGAACGTCGAAGTCGGCGAAGGTGGGCTCCGGCTCGGGGGGGAGCGGGGTCTCGGGCTCGGCGAGGTCATCGGTGATCTCGGTGATGGGGGTTGGCTCGGTGGTGGGCTCGGTCGTGTCGTCGGGGCCGGGCATACCGACCTCGAGGTTCGTGTCGGTCATCGCGTTCTCTCGATCGTGCGGCAGCTGAGAGTGCTGCGGCTGCGGGGCGGGCCGATCGGAGTTCTTCTCCGTCACGTCGACCATCGTCGAGGTGAGGGGCCGAGGGTTTCGGCACGTACTTGATTCGGGCCGACCGGGCACCGGATGTGCCTTCAGCCTACCGTGGCCCGCCGCTACGGTGACGTCATGAGCGACGAGGCCGAGGGTCAGGGTCCGGGCGAGGTGTGGTCGGACGACTTCCGGGCCGCAGTGGTCGACCTGCTGGGAGCGCTCGCCTACGGCGAGCTCATGGCCTTCAGCCAGCTGGCCGCCGACGCCGAGGCGGCGCCGACCCCGACCGACCGGGCCGCTGTGGCCCGGCTCGCGGTGGCCGAGTTCCACCACTACGAGTCCATCGCGGTGCGGCTGAGCGAGCTCGGCACCGACCCGCAGCACGCGATCGCGCCCTTCGTGCAGGCGATCGACGCCTTCCACGAGCGCACCGCTCCCAACGACTGGCTCGAGGGACTCGTCAAGGCCTACGTCGGTGACGGCATCGCGCAGGACTTCTACCGTGAGATCGCCGCCTACGTCGATGCTGACACCCGGGCGCTGGTCGTCGGCGTCATGGACGACCTGGGCCGGGACGACTACGTCGTCGCCGCCGTGCGTGGCGCGATCGCGCGGGACCCGCGGATCGGCGGACGGCTCGCGCTGTGGGGGCGCCGCCTCGTGGGGGAGGCGCTGACCCAGGCGCAACGGGTGGGGGTGGAGCGGGACGCCCTGGCGTCGCTGCTGGTCGGGGCTCCTGGCCGGCCCGGCGCCGACCTGGCCGAGCTGGGCCGCATGTTCGCCCGCCTCACCGACGAGCACACCCGGCGGATGGGGCGCCTCGGTCTCTCGGCGTGAGCCGCGCCACCCCGCCGAGGCCTGACCCCCGCACACCCTCGACCGGACTCAGATGTTCCCGGCTCCCACCCGACCGGACTCAGTGTTCCCCGGTTTTCTGCCCTCGCCGTCGCAGAACCCGGCACCATTTGAGTCCGGTCGCGACAAGGGCGGACGGACAACTCCAGACGGTCGGTCGTGCAGTGGTCCTGGGCCTGCTGCGCGACCTCGGCGGTGGGCGCGTGGGAGCCGTCGTACCAGCGTTGCGCGGCCTCCTCGCGGCCCTCGCGGGAGAGCACCCGCGGCCGGCCGAGGCCC
>JBDSYO010000517.1:0-2515 GCA_039925625.1 Lapillicoccus sp.
GAGGAGATCGACGTCCGCAACACCGCCGACCAGCTCGTCTACTCGACCGAGAAGTTCCTCGCCGACAGCGGCGACAAGGTCCCCGCGGCCGAGAAGGGCGAGGTCGAGACGGCCCTCGCCGACCTCAAGACCGCGGTCGGCACCAAGGAGGCGCCGGGCACCGACGTCGACGACATCAAGGCCAAGACGGCGCACCTCTCCGAGGTCTCCCAGAAGATGGGGCAGGCGATGTATGCCGCGTCCGCCGCGAGCGAGGCGGCCGCCGGTGACGGTCCGCAGGACGGTCCGCAGGACGGGGCCGGCTCGCAGGGCGCCCACGGTTCGTCCGACGACGACGTCGTGGACGCCGAGATCGTCGACGACGAGTCCGACGGCAAGCCGCAGGACGCCAAGTGACCGACGCCCACCGCGAGGACGGCGACTCCGTGGAGCCGGTCGGCGAGCAGCCGACCGGCCCCGCGGGGCGTCCGGCCCACGCCGGCCGGTCCGGTCAGGGGTCGCACGGCGGCGACGCGTCGGCCGAGCCGGGCGGTGAGGACGAGTACGACGTCCCCGCCGACCTGTCCTCGCTCGACGACACCCCGCCGGCCGAGGCTCCTCAGGCCGAGAGTGCCCCTACTGGCGAGCACCCCGACACCCGCCGGGCCGCCGAGCACCTCGACGACCTGCGCCGGCTCCAGGCGGAGTACATCAACTACAAGCGGCGCGTCGACCGCGACCGGGACCTCGCCCGTGACCGCGGCGTGACCCAGGTCGTCGAGGCGCTGCTGCCGGTGCTCGACGACGTGTACGCCGCCCGGGCCCACGGTGACCTCGAGGGCACGCCGTTCGCGGCGATCGCCGACAAGCTCGAGAACACCCTCGGCAAGTTCGGCGTGACGGCGCTGGGGGCGAAGGGCGAACCCTTCGACCCGACGATCCACGAGGCCCTCATGCACGTCGAGGCCGAGCTGCCGCAGGACGCCACGACCACCACGGTGGTCCAGGTTATCCAGCCGGGGTTCAAGATGGGGGACCGCGTCGTGCGGCCCGCCCGGGTCTCGGTCGCCGACCCCTCCTGACGGGACGGTGACAGGGTGAGCCCACGCATACCGACCCTGAGGAAGACCCTGAGGAAGACCCTGAGCAAGACTCTGAGGAAGGGGGGACGCCGAGATGGTTAGCAGTCCACGCAGCGACTGGTTCGACAAGGACTTCTACGCGATCCTCGGCGTCGCCCACGACGCCGACGCCGCGACGATCAAGAAGACCTACCGCAAGCTGGCCCGCAAGCTGCACCCCGACCAGAACGCCGGCGACGCCAAGGCCGAGGCGAAGTTCAAGGAGATCGGCGAGGCGTACTCCGTCCTGTCCGACCCCGAGCAACGCCAGCAGTACGACCAGATCCGCACGATGGCCCGCGGCGGCGCCCGCTTCACCGCGGGCGGTAGCGGCTCGGCCGGCCAGTTCGAGGACATCTTCTCCGGGATGTTCAACGGCGGGGCCGGGGGCGGGCGCGCCCGCTATACGACGGGTGGCGCCGGCGGGTCCGGCCAGCCCGACCTCGACGACCTGCTGAGCGGCCTGTTCTCACAGGCCGGCGGGGGCGCCTACCCGGGCGGCTCCTACGGCGGCTACGACACGTTCGGCGCGCCTCGGGGCCCGCGCAAGGGGGCCGACGTGCAGGCTCGCACGACCCTCTCGTTCCGCGACGCGGTCTCGGGGTCGACGGTCAGCCTGCAGTCGGCCGACGGCCAGCGGATCACGACGCGCATACCGGCGGGGGTACGTGACGGACAGAAGATCCGGCTGCGCGGCAAGGGTTCTCGCGGCGACGCGGGGGCCGAGCCGGGCGACATGATTCTCACCGTGGCGGTACAGAAGCACCCGGTCTTCGGGCGCGACGGCGACCACCTCACGGTCGACCTCCCGGTGACGTTCGCCGAGGCGGCGCTCGGGGCCACGGTCTCCGTGCCGACGCTCGAGGGGGCGCCGGTCAAGGTCCGCATCGCTCCCGGCACCCCCAGCGGCCGCGTCCTGCGGGTCAAGGGCCGCGGCGTCAAGAAGGGCGACGTGTCGGGCGACCTCCACGCCAAGGTGCAGGTCGTCGTGCCGCAGCGGCTCTCCGACGCGGCCCGTGAAGCCCTCGAACGGATGCGGGAGGACGAGTCCGGCGCCGACCCGCGCGCCGAGCTGTTCGACCGCGCCGGCGACTGACGGGAGCAGCCGGTGGCCAGCGATGCGAGCAGCGGGGCCGGCCCGCCCCGGACCAGCGGCGCGTCGAGCTTCGGGCCCGACGACGACACCCCGGTGTTCGTCATCTCCGTCGCCGCCCAGCTGGCCGGCATGCACGCGCAGACCCTGCGCCAGTACGACCGGCTGGGTCTCGTCTCGCCGTCGCGCACCCGCGGCGGCGGCCGCCGCTACTCCGGCCGTGCCGAGGTCGTCGGCGATCCGCTCCTGGCGGCGGTAGAGGCGGGCGCGGTCGGTGTTCCAGGAGTCGAAGACCGCCCGGATCGCGAGGTCGAGCTGCTCG
>JBDSYO010000518.1:0-4350 GCA_039925625.1 Lapillicoccus sp.
CCGCAGCTGCGGGCGCACGTCGGTCCACGCGAGGACGGTGTGGTGCGGGAAGCCTCCGGTGACGAGGCCGGTGACGAACTGCTCCGCGTCGCCGTCGAGGCGGACCGCGGCGGTGTTGCCCTGGAACCGGTTCGGCTCGGCCACCGACTCTCCGGACGCGAGCAGCAGCCGGAGGGTTCCCGGACGAGCGGGGTCCTCGGTGAGCCGGGCCATGACGACCGGACCGGTCTTCAGCGGGAAGTTGCCGGCGACCCCGAGCTTGCGGTTGCAGTGCGTGAACTGCGCGGCTTCCGAGGGGTCCGCCGCCAAGGAGGTGGCCGCCGCGCCGCAGTGCCAGAGCCGGACGATGTTGGCCTCGGCGTCCAGGTCGACGGTGTCGACGAGGTACGTCGTCCCGGAGCCCATCGCCTCCATGAGCAGCATGGTCACGGCGCCGTAGACGTCGCGCTCGCACGCGGTCGGCGTGCTCTCGTCCGCGACGCGGGAGAGCGAGGAGCACGGGCACGCGCCCAGCTGGTTGGGGAACTCGGGCCAGCAGCGGATGGCCATGCCGTCGAGGGCGCTCTCGTCCCGCCAGGCGCGCATCGCGGTGGTGATGCGCGCCGAGGTCAGAGCCTGGTCGGCGTCGACGTTGCCGAGCGACGGCTGGGCGGCCACGGCCGACGCATACTCGGACTGCGCGGCGACCTCGTCGACCGCGTGGACGCGGTCGAACATCGCGTCGATGTCGAGCTGCTGGACGTCGATGCCGAACAGCGAGGCCACCAGCGCGCCGTCGTACTGGCTGGGGGTGAACCCGGGCGGGGCGTCGCCGACGAGACCGAGCCGACGGCCGCGCAACGAGGCGAGGGCGGTGGAGATGTCGGCACCATCGGCCCGGGGTCCGTCCGTCGTGGGCGCGTCGACCGCGGCCGGCAGGGTGCCGGCCAGCGCGGCGGCCAGCGTTCGACGCGTACCGGCCTCGTCGGGGTTGCCGTGCAGGAGGCGCGGCGAGCGACCGGCGTGCACGACCAGCGCGTGGCCGAAGAGGTTGGCCCCGCACATCGAGTTGAGCCAGAGCCGGTCCCCGACCGGACCCGGTTCGCGGAAGGACCACAGCAGGACCGGCTGGTCGAGGCCCGCGTAGAGCTCGAGGGCGGGGGTGGCGTCGGAGAACGAGGCGCAGACGTTGACGACGAGGTCGGCGCGGTCGGCCAGGAAGGGCTTCGCGGCCTCGACGTCCTCCGGGGTCATGACGAGGTCCTCCGGCCCGACGACCTCGGCTCCGAGGTCGACGAGAAGGGCCCTGGCCTCGGCGGCCAGCCGGCGGGCGACGTCGACGGCGAAGGTCGGCCGGGCGGTGGGCACGAGGACGACCCGAGGGGCTGCCGCGGTCATCGCTGGACGACCTGGTCGACGAGCTCGCCGAGGCGCTGGAGGCGGGGGATGGACACCTCGTTCAGGTCGCGCTCGACGTCGTCGCTGCCGATGACTGCCGCCCAGACGGCGCGGCCGGCCAGGAACCCGGAGGCGCCTTCACGGCAGGCGAGCTCGACGGCCTGCGGGAAGAGGTCGGCGGGGACGCCCGACGACAGGACCACCCACGGGGAGGACACCGCCTCGGTGATCTGCGCACAGCGCCGGCGGATCTCGTCGGCCGGGCCTTGGCCCTTGAGCGGGACCTCCGCCTTGTAGAGGTCGGCCCCGAGGGAGCCGAGCTCCTTCGCCGCGTCGACCACGCAGTCGTCCCAGTCCCAGGCGCCGCCCTGGCGGGGGCCCTTGGCGACGGGCTCGATGATGCTCACCAGGTCGGCGGCGCGGCACCGTTCGACGAACTCCTCGACCATCGCGATGCGGGTGGCAGCGGGCTCGTCGGGGCGGTGGATGACGAGGAGCTTCATCGCCACCGCGCCCTGGTCGCGGACGGCGGCCGGGTCGACACCGTGGTCGATCTGGACCGCGGTGACGAACTCGCCGTTACCCGCGATGAACTGGTCGGCCGCGGCGATGAGCCCGCACGTGGGAGCGACGGCGTTCGCGTCGACCACCGCGTCGAAGGCGAACTGCTTGTCGACGAGGACCGCCGAGGCATACGGGGTGAGCACCCGCGTCGCGGCGACCTTGAAGTCGGTGAGCTGCTCGTCGGTGACCGGCGCGGTCTGGTGCTCCGCGAACATGGCGCGCATGGCCTCACGCTGGTCGACGGCCAGCATGGCGAAGGCGCCGCTGGGCCGGGCCACCCGGTCCAGCCCGGCCGAGCGGGTGGTGGGGGTGTGATGGGTGACGTCGGTCATGGGTTCTCCTGGCTGATGACGGGTGGCGGCGGTCGGTCGGGGGTCAGCGCGCCGCGGAGGTGGCCGGAAGTGCGGCCCGGACCTCGGCGAGCGTCGGGATGCGGGAGCGCCCGTCGAGGCCTCGGCAGGACAGGGCGGCAGTGGCGTTGGCGAACGCCAGCTGCTCGTCGAGGGACAGGCCCAGGACGACAGCAGCGACGAGCGCACCGTGGAAGACGTCACCGGCGCCCAGGGTGCTGAGGATCTCGACGGGGTGGGCGGGGGCGTGGGCGGTCTCGCCGGACGCGGTCAGCGCGGTGGAGCCGCGGGCCCCGTCGGTAGCGACGACGACGTCGCACCCGTCACCGACCGCTGCGGCCAGCAGGTCCGCGACGGACGCCGCGGGGTCGTACGAGCGTCTCAGGGCCTCGACGGTGGGCACGTAGAGACCGACGGAAGCGGGCGTGAAGCCGTCGATGGGGTTGCCGGCGTCGACGGAGAGGAGCTGGCCGGGGCGGACCAGCCCACTAGCGGCCAGCGGCGCCCACCCGGCGTGGTCGACGTGCACAACGGGGGCGGCGGTCACCAGGTCGGCGCCGGCCGAGAGGTCGATGCGAGGTGTGGGCCGGTTGCAGATGGCGCGGGTGTCGGCGACCCGGTCGACGATGACGACGCTCGCGGCCGAGGCGACCCCCGGCACGACGGTCACCCCGCTGACGTCGACGCCCTCGTCGGCCAGACCCGTGAGGATCGTCCGCCCGTTCGCGTCGTCGCCGACGGTGCCGACGAAGGCGGTCCTGATCCCGAGCCGCGCGGCGGCGACGGCGGCCGTTGCGGCAGGCCCGCCGCCGGCATACGCGACCTCGGTGGCGACGACCCGGTCGTCAGCCGCCGGGAACCCGTCGACGAGGGCGATCGCGTCGAGCGTGGCCACCCCGACGAAGACCGCGTCGACGCCGTTCGAGGTGGTCCTGCGGAAGGTGGCCATCGGGGTGTGCACTCCTTCGTGCCCGGCGGTGTTGATGTTGGAACCCTAACAGAATGTGTTGGATAGTCAACACTTAAGTGTGACCAATCTCGCGTATGCTTTCCTCGTGACGGAGCAACAGCCGGGGGAGCGAGAGGCGCCGGGGATGCGCTACGACAGCGCTCCGCAGCGGCGGCGCACCATCCTCAGCGCGGTCGGCGACAGCGGGTTCGTCTCCGTGACCGAGCTGACCCAGCGTCTCGGCGTCTCGGACATGACCGTGCGCCGCGACCTGCGCAAGCTCGCCCACCAGGGCAAGGTGCGCATCGTCCACGGCGGGGTCAGCGCGCTCACCACGGCGCTGCATTCGCCGGCGTTCACCGGCCGCGCCGAGGAGCATGCAGCGGGGAAACGCGCGATCGGTGAGGCCGTCGCCCGCAGCCTGTCGCTACGAGCGACCGTGGCCGTCGACGCCGGCACCAGCACGTACGCCGCGGTGCAGGCCCTGCCGGACACCTTCCGCGGCACGGTCGTCACGCATTCGATCCCCGTCATGCAGCTCCTGCTGACCCGGGGGATCGGCGGGGTGGTCGGGCTGGGCGGCGAGCTGCTCCCCGCGAGCCAGGCCTTCGTCGGCCCGCGCACGGTCGAGGCGGTCGCCGGTCTCCGCGTGCAGACCCTGCTCCTGGGCGCGGCGGCGGTCGACGACCGGGGCGTCTACGTCGCGACCGACAACGAGCGGCCGACCAAGCTGGCCCTGATGTCGATCGCCGACCGCGTCGTCCTGCTCGTGGACTCCAGCAAGTTCGGCGCCTCGGCTCCGGTCCACCTCTGCGGCTGGGACGCGATCACGGCGGTCGTCACCGACGCCCCTCCTCCCGGAGACATCCTCGCTCGCCAGCCGGGGCTGGCGAGCATCCTCGAGGTCGCCGTGCGCGACGCCTCCGCCTGACCCGGGGGAGCAGTCAGGCCGTCCGCAGGCGGGCGCGGAGCGCCGCGGTGTCGTGGTCGGTCCAGCCGTGGCGGGACAGCCAGGCCTCGAGGCCACCGCCGGACTCCAGGGTCCCCATCGCGGTGATGAGCCGCCGCATCGTGTCGGCTCGTGGGGACTGCTGGTCGACGGTCTTGCCG
>JBDSYO010000519.1:0-3021 GCA_039925625.1 Lapillicoccus sp.
CACCGCCGAGACGCTCGCCTGGCTGGCGCGCCACGACATCGCTATCGTCGTGACCACCCCAGAGACCGACCTGCTCTACACCGACGTCGACCTCAGCGGCGCCGTGGCCGTCGCGGTCGGGGGGGAGAAGCACGGGGTCGACGACGCACTGCTGGCGGCGGCGGCCCACCGGGTGCGAATCCCCATGCTGGGGCGGGCCAACTCCCTCAATGTCGCCGCCTCCGCGGCCGTCGTCGTCTACGAAGCGGTGCGACAGCGGGGCCTGTCCCGAGTGCGGTGAGGACTCGGACGAACCCGACCTGGGGGTGGTCCGAACGCCCCTGCGGAATATGCCACGATGGTCGGTATGCGCGTGGACCACGTCTCCTACACGGCGGAGCACGACGGACTGCACGCCACCGCGGCCCGGTTGGCCAAGCTCATCGGCGTGGAGCCCGTGGACGGCGGCGTCCACCCCCGGTTCGGCACCCGCAACGTCATCCTGCCGCTCGCCGACCAGCGCTACCTCGAGGTCGTCGAGTGTCTCGACCACCCGGCCTCCGACAAGGCGCCGTTCGGCCAGGCGGTCAAGGCTCGCTCCGAGGCCGGCGGCGGTTGGCTCGGCTGGTGCGTGCGGGTCGACGACATCGCCCCGGTCGAGGCGCGCCTGGGCCGCTCGTCGGTCGAGGGCTACCGCCGGCGCCCCGACGGGGTCGAGCTGCGGTGGCGTCAGCTCGGGGTCAAGGGGCTGATGTCGGACCCGCAGCTGCCCTACTACGTGCAGTGGGAGGACTACGCCGTCCACCCCAGCGTCGGAGCGAAGACCGGCGTGACCATCGAGGAGCTGCAGATCGCCGGGGACCCCGAGCGGGTGCAGGAGTGGCTGGGCCTGCCGGCCGACGAGACCTCCTCGGTCATCGACTTCACCTTCGTCGCCCCCCACGGCACCCCCGGCCTACTGGCCGTGACGTTCGAGACGCCCGAGGGCCGCGTCACCGTCTGACGCGCTCGGCGGCCGTGCCGCCGTCGCGTTCCAGCCACTCCTTGGCCAGCCGCTTGGGGGCCTTGGCCAGCCAGGCGTCCTCGACGACCTCGGCCAGCTCCTGGCGGGTCAGCTGCCCGAGATGGGCCTCGCGCACGAGCACCGCGTTGTAGCCGTCGAAGTGCGACGTCGTGAACCACGGCGCTCCGCTCGCCAGCAGCGCCTCCTTCTCCTCGGGTCCGGGTACGGCGATCATGATCACGTCGGGCAACCGCTCGCCGTGCTCGTCGATGGCGTCCTTGCGTGGGCCCCGGTAGACGACGAAGGTCTTCCCCCTGACCGCGAAGGCCGGCATCTCGCCGTACGACGCCGACCGCTCCACCTCCGGCAGCGCGCCGGCCAGCTCCTCGAGGTCGGCGGGCCGGGCCTTGCGCGCGGGCATGACGCGACGGTATGCCCGAGGAGTGACGCCGGGGAAGCCTCAGCCGAGGTGGTCGACGAGCTCCGGGGCCAGACCCACATAGGTCTGGGGCGTCATCGCGGCGAGCCGCTCGGCCACCTCCGGCGGCAGCCCCAGACCCGCGACGAACTGATGCAGCTCGACCGCACCGACCCGCCGGCCGCGAGTGAGCTCCTTGAGCCGCTCGTAGGGGTTGTCCATCCCGGGCACCCCCCGCGCGGCGAGCGCGCGCATCGCCGACTGCACGGCCTCGCCGAGCACCTCCCAGTTGCCGTCGAGGTCGGCGGCCATCGTGGCCGGCACAGCGTCGAGCCCGGCGAGGCCACGGCTCACGTTGTCGAGCGCGAGGAGCGCGTGCCCGAACGCGGAGCCGATGTTGCGCTGCATCGAGGAGTCGGTGAGGTCGCGCTGGAGGCGGGACTGCACCAGCGTCGAGCCGAGCACGTCGAGCAGCGCGTTGGCGACCTCGAGGTTGGCCTCGGCGTTCTCGAAGCGGATGGGGTTGACCTTGTGCGGCATCGTCGACGAGCCCACCGTGCCCTGGCCCCGCACCTGCGCGAAGTAGCCGAGGGAGATGTACGTCCACACGTCGGTGCAGAGGTTGTGCAGGACCCGGTTGTAACGGGCCACGTCGGCATACAGCTCGGCCTGCCAGTCGTGGCTCTCGATCTGGGTCGTCAGAGGGTTCCAGGTAAGTCCCAGGCCCTCGACGAACGAACGGCTGACGGCGGGCCAGTCGGCTTCGGGCACTGCCGCGAGGTGGGCGCCGAAGGTGCCGGTCGCCCCGTTGAGCTTGCCGAGGTACTCCGCCCCCTCGACCCGGCGCAGCTGCCGGCCCAGCCGGGCGGCGAAGACCGCCAGCTCCTTGCCGAGGGTGGTGGGCGTGGCCGGCTGCCCGTGCGTATGCGCCAGCATCGGTACGCCGCGCAGCTCGCGGGCCATGCCGGCCACCTGGTCGACCACGCTGTGCGCCCGAGGCAGCCACACCGAGCCCACCGCCCCGCGCACCATCAACGCATACGCCAGGTTGTTGACGTCCTCGGAGGTGCAGGCGAAGTGGACCAGCTCGCCGAGGCCCCGGTCGGCGGGGTCCGGCGCGATGCGGGCCAGCCGGCCCTTGACGAAGTACTCCACCGCCTTCACGTCGTGCACGGTCTCGCGCTCGATGGCGGCGAGCTCCGCGACCTGGTCCATCCCGAACCCCGAGGCCACCGCCCGCAGCTGCTCCCGCTCGTCGTCGGTGAGGCCTCGAACGCCCGGCACGACCCTCTGGTCGGTGAGGTGGATGAGCCACTCCACCTCGACGTGCACGCGCATCCGGTTGAGCGCCGCCTCGGAGAGGTGGTCGACGAGCGGGCTGACGACGGGCCGGTAACGCCCGTCGAGGGCGCCGAGGGCGACGGGCGGTTCGGCATCCGCGAACGAGGGCATGGCCCTCATCCTCCCAAACCGCACGTGACCCTGGCGCCATCGCCCCGGTCCCGCCGCGACCGGACTCAGATGGTGCCGGGTTCTCGCCGCCGGCCGCCCGGAAACCCGGCACCATCTCAGTCCGGTCGGCTCAGGGGTGGGCGGCCCTCAGCTCGTCAGCCACCCACGC